>DATLGH010000108.1 GCA_035540635.1 Egibacteraceae bacterium
TCCCCGCGTCAAGCGTCCACCCGGCCGCCCCCCCCGGCGGTTCCCCGGCGTCCACGAGGTCGCCTGCGTGGCTTGCGCGGGAAGTCGCGGCGGGCCGGGCAGAATGGGCCTGGGAACCCCCCGACAGGAGCGTGACCGACCGCCGTGACCTACACCGCCAAGTCCATCAGCGTGCTCGAGGGCCTGGAGGCCGTCCGCAAACGCCCCGGCATGTACATCGGCTCGACCGACGTCGGCGGCCTGCACCACCTCGTGTGGGAGGTCGTCGACAACGCCGTCGACGAGCACCTCGCGGGCTATGCCCGCACGGTGACCGTCACGGTGCGGGCCGACGGCGGCGTCGAGGTGACCGACGACGGGCGCGGCATCCCGGTGGAGCGTCACCCGAAGGAGCGCAAGCCCGCGGTCGAGGTCGTCCTGACGAAGCTCCACGCCGGTGGCAAGTTCGACCAGCAGGCCTATGCCGTGTCGGGCGGACTGCACGGCGTCGGCGTGTCGGTCGTGAACGCGCTGTCGGCCCGCACCGAGGTGGAGGTCGCACGGGACGGGGTGCGCTCCGCGATCGCCTTCGCGCGCGGCAAGCGGACGAAGGCACTGCACGCGATCGGCAAGACGCGGCGCACCGGCACGCTCGTGCGCTTCTGGCCGGACACCGAGATCTTCGACACGGTCGTCTTCGACGTCGAGCGGATCGCCACCCGCCTGCGCGAGACCGCCCTGCTGAACCCGGGCCTGCGCATCGAGCTCTCCGACGAGCGCGACGGCCGCAAGGAGACCTTCCACTTCAGGCGAGGCCTTCCCGACTTCGTCGCGGAGCTGCTCGGGGACGCCGAGCCGCTGCTGTCCAAGGCCGTGAGCATCACGCGGGAGGAGACACTCGACGGCAAGGCGCTGGCCTGCGACATCGCGGTGAACTGGACCGCGGGCGGCTACGACACGCGGGTGCGCAGCTACGTCAACGTGATCCGCACCGCCGAGGGGGGCGCGCACGAGGAGGGTTTTCGCAAGGCGATCACCGGCACCCTGAACCGGTGGGGGCAGGTCAACGGCGCCTTCAAGAAGAACGACCCGACGCTGACCGGCGACGACCTGCGCGAGGGCATGGTCGCCGTGGTCAGCGTCAAGATGCCCGACCCCCAGTTCGAGGGCCAGACGAAGGGCAAGCTCGGCAGCGCGATCATGCGGCGCTTCGTCGAACGGGCGGTCAACGACGCGCTGGGGGAGTGGCTCGACGCCAACCCCACGCTCGGTCGAAAGATCGTGCGCAAGGGCCAGGTCGCCGCGAAGGCGCGGGAGGCCGCCCGTCACGCCCGCGACCTCACCCGTCGCAAGGGCATCCTCGACGCGACGTCGGCCGGGCTGCCGGGCAAGCTCGCCGACTGCTCGTCGCGCAACCCCGAGGAGTGCGAGCTCTACCTCGTCGAGGGCGACTCCGCGGGCGGGTCGTCGAAGATGGCGCGCGACCGTCACACCCAGGCGATCCTGCCGCTGCGGGGCAAGGTGCTGAACGTCGAACGTGCGCAGCTGCGCCGGGTCCTCGCGAACAACGAGATCGGCAACCTCATCAAGGCGATCGGCACGGGTATCGGCGACGACTTCGACTACTCGCGCCTGCGCTACCACAAGGTCTGTCTGCTCGCGGACGCCGACGTCGACGGCGGCCACATCACCACGCTGCTGCTCACCTTCTTCTACCGGCTCATGCCGAAGCTCGTCGACGGCGGTCACCTCTACCTCGCGCAGCCACCGCTCTACCACCTGCGTGCCGGTAAGAAGAGCGCCTACGCGATGAGCGACCGTGAGCGCGACCGGCTGCTGCGCACCGAGTTCAAGGGCAGCGCGGGCAAGGTCGACATCGGCCGCTTCAAGGGGCTCGGCGAGATGGACCCAGAGCAGCTGTGGGCCACGACCATGGACCCGGCGCGGCGCACTCTGCTCCGGGTGAACATCGAGGCCGCCGAGCGAGCCGAGGAGGTCTTCTCGCTGCTCATGGGCGAGTCCGCCGCCGACCGGCGGGAGTGGATCGAGGCGAACGCCCGCTACGCCGACAACGTCGACGTGTGACCTCCAGTTTGGTTCCGGGCACGATCCGATGGGTTGATCGCCGCGCCGGCCGGGTGAGAACTCCCGCGCATCCGCAGGATCTCGAGGCGGTGGCTCCGCCGGGATTTCCAGACCGGCAACAGAAACCGTCAAAATTGAGGATGTTAGCGCTCTCCGGCAACCCCACAGTTGTGTGGAACGCGGCACCTCTGGGCCGGTGCCGCCGCAGGATGGAGGCGGGTTGTGGTGGGGTCGAGGTCGGTCACGGGGCGGGCGGTGCTCTCACTTATTCTGCTCATGGGGTTCTACGTCCTGGCGGCAGGCGTGCTCACGGGGCTCTACGCGCTGAACGCGCTCGTGCTGACCGCAACTGGACGGCTGTACTTCGCGCTCGTCGCCTTCTCCATCCTCACCGCCCTCGCGGTCCTGCGGGGAGTGACCTCGGTTCTCCGCCGTGTGCCGGACGCGGAGGAGGGCGTCGCGGTCACCCGGCCGCAGCAGCCGGGCCTGTGGGCCCTCGTCGAGCAGGTCTCCGGGGAGATGGGCACCCGCGCGCCCGACGAGCTGCGGGTGACGAGCGACGTGAACGCCTACGTGTCGGAGGCGGGAGGTCTGCTCGGCCTGCGGCGCGGACGCCGGCGCATGGTCATCGGACTCGGCCTCCTCGACGTCCTGACCGTCGACGGCCTGCGATCGGTCGTCGCCCACGAGTTCGGCCACTACGCGGGAGGGGACACCCGGTTGGGCCCGCTCAACTACCGGGCCGGCGCGTCGATGGGCCGCACCATCGCCCACCTCGGCAGCGACACCCTGCTCGGGAGGGTGTTCGCCGCCTACGCGGACCTGTACCTGCGGGTCAGCCTCGCCGTGCGACGCCGGCAGGAGCTCGGCGCGGACGCCGCGGCGGTGCGGGTGGGCGGCCGGTCCGCGCACATGCGCGCGCTCACCGACACGACCGCCGGTGGGGTCGCCTACGCCTACTTCGTCGACCGTTACCTCCGGCCGATTTGGGAGGCCGGGCGAGCTCCCCGTAACGTCCACGACGGCTTCCGACGGCTGTGGGCCGCCGTGAACGACCATCCTGAGCTGCTCGGCGCGATCGACGACGCCCTCGGGCGGGAGCCGCATCCCCTCGACTCGCATCCGCCGCTCTGCCACCGGCTGGCCGGTGCCCGGTCGCTGCCCGACCGGCTGCGAGCACCCGAGGATGCCCCCGCACGCGCGGTGCTCGAAGGGGCGGAGCAGCTCGAGGAGGAGGTCTCCCGTGAGCTCTGCGCTCGTGCGGCAGGCGTGACCGCCGACCGTTGCCTCGAGTGGGACGAGGTCGCCGCCGTCGTCTACGGCCCCATGCTCGCCGGCCGTGCGCGCCACCTGCTCGACGCGGTCGCGCGGGTCGACGGCGGACCCGCGCCCGCGGACCTCGCCCGGCTCCTCGCCGTGCTCGAGAGCGACGCGGTCCTGCCGCTTGCGGTCGGCCTCGCCGGTGACCTCGACGGCGTGCCGGCCTGTGACCGGGGCGAGGTCCAGGCGGCGGTCCTCGCCGCCGGCGTTTATGCGGCGTTCGGGTCGGCACTCGTCGACGCGGGGGCCCGCTGGCACCTGTCCTGGTCGGGTCCCCTCACGGTGCAGGCCACCGACGCCCGCCCCCTCGACGTCGACGGCGTGGTGCGCACCGCCCTCGACGAGCCCGAGCGGATGGCTGAGGTCCGCGCCACGCTCGCCGCTGAGGGCGTCGGGCTGTGGTGGGCGCCGCGCCACCTCCCGCCGCAGCAGCCTCCCGCCGCGCCCGAGCTCGTCGGCGTCATCACCGACGTCGGCCACGACCGCAAGCGCGCGGACGCGCTGCTGCTCGACGACGAGCTCGTCGTCGTGCGCGCCCGCTCGAGCGCCTGGGAGCGAATGTCGTCGGCCCTCGCGGCCAGCGCCGGGATGCGCCGCGGGGCCGCCACCGACGACCGTCTCGCGCGGCTGTTCGCGCGCCCGCTCGACGAGGCGGTCGCGGAGGACCCGCACAACCGGCGGCTGCGGTGGGACGACGTGGTCGCCGCCCGCGTGCGCCGGCGCCTGGGCGGGTGGCGCCTCGAGCTCGCGCTCGTGGACGGGCAGGGACTGCGACTCGACGCGACCTCCCTGTCGCCGCCGCGCCGGGCCGTCGCGGCGGCGCTCGGCGACCTGCTCGGCGACCGCTTCGTGCGCTGAAGGACCGCGCGGGGAGTGCCGTCCCGCCAGGCGCGGTAGGTTCCCGGGAGCCCCGACACCGAAAGGACCCTCCCATGCCGACCGACCGCCAGGCCACGACGATCTGGCAAGGCGACCTCGCCTCCGGGACCGGCCAGACGACGCTCGACACGACGAACGTGGCCGGGCCCTTCGAGGTGTCGTGGCCCTCGCGCGCCGAGGAGCCGAAGGGCCGCACGAGCCCCGAGGAGCTGCTGGCCGCCGCGCACTCCGCCTGCTTCTCCATGGCCCTGTCCAAGGAGCTCGCCGACATGGGCAACCCGCCGGAGCGCCTGGAGACCTCGGCGGTCGTGACGTTTGTTCCCGGCACCGGGGTGACGGCGAGCAGGATCACCGTCAGGGGCACCGTGCCGGGTCTCGACACGGACGGGTTCACCCGCGCGGCGGAGGCCGCGAAGACCGGCTGCCCCATCTCGGGGGCGTTGGCCGGCAACGTCGACATCACCCTCGACGCGCAGCTCGCCTGATCCCGCCGTCGGCCGTGGGGTGACATCCGTGGAAGGCCTCCCTCGGCGATGCAGAATGCGCCCATGAGCAACCAGCCGAGCCTTCTGGAGTCGGGCGGCACGGTCGTTGACGTCGACATCGCCGACCGCATGGAGGCGTCGTTCCTCGACTACTCCATGTCGGTCATCGTCGGTCGTGCCCTGCCCGACGTGCGTGACGGACTGAAGCCGGTGCAGCGCCGCATCCTGTTCGCCATGTGGGAGGCGGGGCTGCGCCCGGAGCGGCCCTACCGCAAGTGCGCGTCCGCCGTCGGCGACGTCATGAAGAAGTACCACCCCCACGGCGACGCGTCGATCTACGAGGCGCTCGTGCGGATGGCCCAGGACTTCTCGTTCCGGGAGCCGCTCGTGGACGGGCACGGCAACTTCGGCTCCATCGACGGCGACGGTGCAGCGGCGATGCGCTACACCGAGGCGCGTCTGTCCCCGATCGCGATGGAGCTCCTCGCCGGCATCGACGAGGACACGGTCGACTTCGTACCCAACTACGACGGCTACGAGCAGGAGCCGGTCGTCCTGCCCGCCCGCTTCCCGAACCTTCTCGTCAACGGGGCGAGTGGCATCGCCGTCGGGATGGCCACCTCCATACCGCCGCACCACCTCGGCGAGACGATCAACGCGTGCCTGCATCTGGTCAGGCGGCCTGACGCCACCGTCGACGAGCTCATGGAGATCGTGCCCGCGCCGGACTTCCCCACCGGCGCCCGCATCCTCGACACCCCCGGCATCCGCGACGCCTATCTCACCGGCCGCGGTGCCATCACGATGGAGGCCGTCGCCACGACGGAGACGCGCTCGGGCGGGCTGCCCCGCATCGTCGTCACCGAGATCCCCTACCAGGTGAACAAGGCGGCGTTGCTCGAGCGCGTCGCCGACCTCGTCAAGGACAAGAAGCTCGAGGCCATCCGGGACCTGCGCGACGAGTCGAGCCGCGACGGCATGCGGGTCGTCATCGAGCTGAAGCGCGGCGAGCAGCCGGCCCACGTCCTCGACCGGCTCTACAAGCTCACCGACCTGCGGACGAACTTCAACGTGAACCTCGTCGCCCTCGTCGACGGCCAGCCCCGCACCATCGGGCTGCGCGAGTGCCTGGTCGCCTACCTCGTTCACCAGCGGCAGGTGCTCACCCGCCGCACGACGCACCGCCGCGACAAGGCGGCCGCCCGCGCCCACGTGCTCGAGGGTCTGCTCGCCGCCCTCGACCACCTCGACGAGGTCATAGCCCTGATCCGCGCGGCCGACACCGTCGAGGACGCCCGCGCCCAGCTCGTCGAGCGCTACGCGCTGACCGAGACGCAGGCCAACGCGATCCTCGACATGCAGCTGCGGCGCCTGGCGGCGCTGGAACGCCGCAAGATCGCCGACGAGCACCGTGAACTCGTCGCGCTCGTCGCCGAGCTCGACGCCATCCTCGCCGACCCCGCGAAGCTCGACGGCCTGCTGACCGGCGAGCTGCGGGCTCTCCGAGACCGGCACGTCAACCCGCGGCGCAGCCGGCTCGTTGCGCCCGGCACCGCCGAGGACGACGCGCTCGCCGACGCCGCCCTGCCCGAGCTCGCCGCGCAGGAGGTGACCGTCTACGTCACGGCCGGCGGCTACCTCAAGTCGGTCGGCCGCCGCCGCACGACCAAGCCCCACACCCACCCGAGGGACCCGCTCGCCGCGGTCGTGCGCGCGACCACCGACGACACGCTGCTGCTCGTGGACGCCGACGGCAACGGCTACCGCGTCTCGGTCGGCGACGTGCCCGTCACCACCATGCGTCAGCGGGGCGCGACCGTGGCGCAGCTGCTTGGGGACGGCGCCGCCGCGCCCCTCGTCGGGGCGATCCGCCTCGACGACGCGGACACGGTCGTGACCGTGTCCGCCGGTGGGCTCGTCAAGCGCAGCGCGGCCGGCGAGTACGAGGGACGGACCCGGTCGATGGTCGCTGCTGGTGTCCGCGACGACGACGCGCTCGTGTGGCTCGGAGCCTGCCGGGACGACGACCACCTGCTGCTCGCCCACGACGGGGGGCAGGTGATCCGCTTCCCCGCCGCGGACGTCCGCACGACCGGGCGGGCCGCGCAGGGCGTCGCGGGCATCGCCGTGCCCGAGGACGCCCGGGTCGTGGCCGCCTCGGTCGCGCCCGACGGTGACGACGGTGACCGCGAGGTGGTGACCGTGGCAGCCGACGGCAGCGCGAAGCGAGCGCCCCTCGCCGAGTACCCCCTGCAGGGCCGGGGCGGGAAGGGGGTGCAGACGGGGGTCGTGCCGCTCGCGTGGTGCGGGGCGGCCGCCGACCTGCACGTGCTCACCGCGGCGGAGCCGGCCGTGCTGCGGCCGGCCGACGTCCAACCCGGCCGGCGCGCGGGACCGGGGTTCCCGGCGACCGGTCCCGTCACCGGTCAGGTCGTGGCCGAGCGGACCGAGTGATTGCGCTCGTCGCGAAGGGGTATCCGGACCACAGGAAACCGACGACTCAGGAGGTTTGCGTGTCAGAGCACGAGTTCCAACCGCACGAGCACGACGCTGTCGTGCACAGCCACCCCCATTACCACGTCACCCACAACTGGAGCGATCAGGCGCAGACGTTCATGCACCTGAGCTCCCAGCACGAGCACGAGCACGACCACGCCGCCATCGATCACGCGCACTTCCCGCACCAGGACTTCGACAAGGAGCACCCGCAGGAAGCGCACGACCACGACCACGACGAGCCGGTGAAGGAGCGAGCCCCCGCGAAGGCGGCCGCCAAGAAGGCAACCGCGAAGAAGACCGCGAAGAAGGCCGCCGCGAAGAAGGTCTGAACCGGCACGGGCGCGGGTCGCGATGGAAGGTGAGGAGTGGGGGACCCGCGCCGGGTTCCTGCCCGCCGCGGGCATCGCCCTGTCGTTCTCGCGCTGGCCGTCCACGTTCGCCGACGCGGAGCCCCGGTCGTGAGCCCGGCGGCCATCGTCGTCATGCTCGTCGCCATGGTGGCGATCTGGGGCGCGCTGGCGGCCAGCGTCGCTTGGGCCGTCCGCGGGGAGCGCCGCCGGTAGCCGTGGACCTCGCCGAGGTCGTCCGCCGCCGCCGGATGGTGCGCCGCTACCGCCCCGACCCGGTCGAACCGGCCGCCCTGACAAGGATCCTCGACACCGCCCGCCGGGCGCCGAGCGCCGGCTTCTCCCAGGGCCAGCACTTCGTCGTGGTCACCGACCCCGGTGACCGCGCGCGGCTTGCGGCGGTGTGCGGCGAGCCGGCCTACGCCGCCGCGGGCTTCGAGCCGTGGTTGTCGAGCGCGCCGGTGCACGTCGTCCCGTGCGTTCGTCGGGCCGAGTACCTCGCGCGCTACCGGGCACCGGACAAGGCCTCCTCGACGCCTCCGGACGAGTGGCGGGTGCCGTTCTGGTGGGTCGACGCCGGCGCGGCGCTCATGCTCCTGCTCCTGGCTGCGGTGGACGAGGGGCTCGGCGCGGGGCTGCTCGCCGTCGACGACGTCGCGGGCGTTCGCGCCCTGCTCGCGCTCCCGGCCGACGTCGAACCCCTCGGCGTGGTCACAATCGGCCATCCCGCACCCGACCGGCGCTCCCGCTCGCTCGACCGCGGCCGCCGGCCCCTCGACGAGGTGGTGCACGACGGTCGCTGGCGCTCCGGGCGCGACGAAGACGCCGGCGGCCGAGGGTGCTAGACAGGAAGGAGGACCCCCCGCGAGCCAGAGGAGCGCCATGACGTCCGACCCGCAGGGCGTCGACTACGACGAGCGCACCGCCCTCGTCGTCGTCGACGTGCAGAACGACTTCGCCGATGCGAACGGCAGCCTCTACGTGCAGGGCGGGGAGGAGGTCGTGGCCGCGGCCAACCGCGAGATCGCACGCGCCCGGAGCGCGGGAGCGCTCGTCGTCTACACGCAGGACTGGCACCCGGAGACGACCCCGCACTTCGCGAAGGACGGTGGGGTGTGGCCCACCCACTGCGTCCAGGACACGTGGGGGGCGGCGTTGCACCCCGGCCTCCGCGTCGAGGGCCCGGTCATCCTGAAGGGCGTCGACGGTCAGGACGGCTACTCCGGCTTCTCCGTCCGCGACCCGCAAAGCGGCGAGCAGCAGCCGACCGCGCTCGAGCAGATCCTGCGCGACCACGGGATCGAACGCGTCGTCGTCGTGGGGCTCGCGCAGGACGTCTGCGTCAAGGAGACCGCGCTGGACGCCCGCAGGCTCGGGTTCGACACCGTCGTGGTGCGCGACGCCACCGCGGCGGTCAACCTCCAGCCGGACGACGAGCAGCGCGCCTACGAGGCGATGAAGGACGCGGGCGCCGCCATCCGCTGAAGGCCGCCACGCCGCCCTGGGACCCCGGTCCGCGTCCCCGACCTCAGGCGACGTGGCGGGCGACGGTGGCGACGGCCGACTCGAACGAGGCGACGAACTTCTCGACGCCCTCGGCCTCGAGCTCCTTCGTGATCTGCTCGAGGTCGACGCCCTGATCGGCGAGGCGATGCAGCTGGTGGCGGGCTTCCCCGCCCGCGCCGGACAGCCGGTCCTCCACGGTGCCGTGGTCGCGGAACGCGTCGAGCGTCGACTCCGGCATGGTGTTCACCGTGTCGGGTCCGGCGAGCTCGTCGACGTAGAGGGTGTCGGGCAGGTCGGGGTTCTTCGTCGACGTCGACGCCCAGAGCGGTCGCTGCACCCGGGCCCCCGCTTCGGCGAGGTCGGCGAAGTCCGCGCCGCCGAAGATGCGCTGGAACGACTCGTAGGCGACCCGGGCGTTGGCGATGCCCGCGGTGGCGAGCACGGCGTGCGTGCCCCCGAGGCGCTCGTCGACCTTCGTGTCGACGCGGCTGACGAAGAAGGACGCGACGCTCGCGACGTCGGGCGGCGCGCCGGCCTCGGCCCGGGCCCGCAGGCCGGCGAGGTAGGCCTCCGCGACGGCTTCGTAGCGGGTCACGTCGAAGAGCAGGGTGACGTTGACGTTCACCCCCTCGGCGATGAGGCGGGTGATGGCGGGCAGGGCCGGCTCGGTGCCGGGAACCTTCACCATGAGGTTGGGGCGGTCGAGCTCCCGGAAGAGCACAAGGGCCTCGCTGACGGTCTCCTCGGTGTCGAACGCCTTCGAGGGGTCGACCTCGATGGAGACGAAGCCGTGCCCGCCGTCCGACTCCCGGTAGCGCGGCAGGAACAGGTCGCAGGCCGCGACCACGTCGGCCTTGATGAGCGCCCACAGCGCCTCATGCGGGTCGCTGCCCGAAAGCTCGCGCAGCTGCGCGGCATAGGCGTCGTCGGAGGCGATCGCCTGCTCGAAGATCGTCGGGTTGCTCGTGAGGCCGTCGATGTCACCCGCCGCCACGAGCCGGCTGATGGAGCCCTGCGGACCGAGCGCCGAGCGCCGGATGGAGTCCAGCCAGACCGACTGGCCGAGCGCGCGCAGGCGGCGGAGGGTGTCGGACACCGCGATCAGTTCCCGATGTCCTCGCCGGTGACGAGGTCCTCGGCCGCGTCGGCGACCCGCTCGGGGGTGAAGCCGAAGTAGCGGTAGAGGTCCTCGGCGGGGGCGGAGGCGCCGAAGCGGTCGAGCGCGACGTGGTCGTCGGCCCAGCGCGACCAGCCGAAGCTGCCTGCGGCCTCCACCGACAGCACGGGAAGGAAGGAGGGCAGCACGGACTCGCGGTAGTCGAGATCCTGCGCCTCGAAGAGCTCCCAGCACGGCATCGACACGACGCGCGCACGCACGTGGCGGTCGCCGAGCTGCTCGGCGGCCTCGACGGCGAGGCTCACCTCGGTGCCCGTGGCCACGAGGACCACGTCGGCATCGCCGTCGCCGTCCTCGGGGAGCACGACGTACGCACCGCGGCTGACGTCCTCGATGCTCGTGTTGGCAAGGGGCGGGACGCCCTGGCGGCTCAGGGCGAGCAGCGTCGGGCCGTCCATGCGCGCCAGGGCGTGCCGCCACGCGCCGGCGACCTCCCGGCCGTCGGCGGGTCGCATGACGTGGAGGTGCGGTATGGCCCGCAGGCTCGCGAGGTGCTCGATCGGCTGGTGCGTCGGACCGTCCTCGCCGAGACCGATGGAGTCGTGCGTCATGACGTAGATCACCGGCAGGCCCATGAGGCACGCGAGGCGCAGCGACGGGCGGAGGTAGTCGGTGAAGATGAGGAAGGTGCCGCCGAAGGGGCGGAACCCCCCGTGCAGGGTCATCCCGTTCATCATGGCGCCCATGGCGTGCTCGCGGATGCCGTAGTTGATGTTGCGCCCGCTGTAGTCACCCTTCACGACGTCGCCGCTGTCCTTGATCGTCGTGAGGTTCGACCCGGCGAGGTCGGCGGAGCCGCCGATGAGCTCGGGCACCGCGCCCGCGAGCGCGTTGATGACCGTCCCGGAGCTCTTGCGGGTCGCCTCCTTCTCCGCGTCGGCGAAGTCGGGCAGCGCGTCCTCCCAGCCGTCGGGGAGTCGGCCGGCGAGCACGCGCTCGAACTCTGCGGCGAGCTCGGGGTGCGCCTCCCGGTAGGCCTCCAGCCGGTCGGTCCACTGGCGCTGGAGCTCGGCGCCCCGCTCGGTCTGGTCGGCGTGGTCGCGGACCTGGGGGGGGACGGTGAAGTCCTCGCTGTGGGGCCACTCGAGCTGCTTCTTCGCGCCGGCGATCTCCTCCGCGCCGAGCGGCGAGCCGTGGGCCTTGGCGGTGTTGGCCGCGTTCGGTGCGCCGTAGCCGATGATCGTGGGGACGCGCACGAACGTCGGACGGCCGTCTGCCGAGGCCGCCTCCTTGAGGATCCCGTCGAGCTCGGCGGCGTCGTTCACGTCGGTCACCTCGAGGACCCGCCAGCCGTAGGCGGCGTAGCGCGCGCAGGTGTCCTCGCCGGTGAACGACAGCTCGGTGCTCCCGTCTATCGTGATGCCGTTGTCGTCCCAGCACACGATGAGCTTGTCGAGCCCGAGGTGGCCGGCGAGGCTCGACGCCTCGCCCGACAGGCCCTCCATGAGGTCCCCGTCGCTCGCGATCACCCAGGTGCGGTGGTCGACGATGTCGAATCCCGGCCGGTTGAAGCGCTCGGCGAGCATGCGCTCGGCGAGCGCCATGCCGACCGCGTTGCCGACCCCCTGCCCGAGCGGACCCGTCGTCGTCTCGACGCCCGGCGTGATGAAGTTCTCCGGGTGCCCGGGCGTGCGCGCCTCCAGCTGGCGGAAGTTGCGGATGTCGTCGAGCGACAAATCGTAGCCGGTGAGGTGCAGCAGCGAGTAGAGCAGCATCGAGGCGTGCCCGGCCGAGAGCACGAAGCGGTCGCGGTCCGGCCACCGGGGGTCGCGCGGGTTGTGCGCGAGGTGGCGGGTGAACAGCGCGTAGCCGAGCGGCGCCAGTGCCATGGGCGATCCGGGGTGGCCGGAGTTGGCCTTCTGGACGGCGTCCATGGAGAGGGTCCGGATCGTGTTCACGGCAAGCTGGTCGAGGTCGGTCACTGCGCTGTCCTTGTCGTCGGGAACTGCGGTCAGACTAGACGGCCCCGGCGGAGTTCCGGTAACCGGAGGCGTGCCCCTACACCGCGGGAAGCCCCTCGATCCTGCGCCGGCCCATGAAACCCAGCTCGGCCGGGTGGTACCACGCGAGTTCGGCTTCGCCCTCCAGCCAGCACAGGAGGACCTGCCGGCCCTCGGCGAGGGCCGGGAAGTCGATGAGCAACGGCGCGACCCCCTTCACCTGGATGCCTTGCTCGCGGAACCATTCGATCTCCTCATGTACCCGCGCCTCGAGGCTCTTAGCCTCGGCGATCCCACCGACGGCGGCGGGGTTGCCCGCGCGCAGGGCCGCACCCGCCTCGGCGAAGTCCGCCCGGAGCACGATGTAGGCGGCCGCGCGCCGCTGGACCTCGGGCATGAGCGCGCGCGCCTCGGTGAGGGTGAACAGCCGTCCCATACCAGCAGTATCGGCGTCGACGCCCGGCGCCACCACCGGCTTCGTCCCCCGCCGGCCGCCCGTTACACTGGCGCCCGACCGCACCGCGTCGCCCGCACCACCTCCGGGTCCGCCATGACGGGCGACCCGGGTCTTCCGGTGGCGCGGCGGCCGCCCCGCACGTGCCGAGGAGCTCAGTGACCGACCAGCGCTCGACGGGCTTCGGCCGCCTCGCGGTGGTCACGACCGGCCTTACCCTCGCGCTCGTCGCGCTCGGCGGGGCGGTGCGTGCCACCAACTCCGGTCTCGCATGCCCGGACTGGCCGCGCTGCTTCGGGTCGTGGATCCCGCCGGCGGACCTCAACATGTGGCTCGAGCACAGCCACCGTCTGCTCGCCGGCGTCGTCGGCATCGGCGTGCTCACCCTCACGGTGTGGGCGGTGGCGCGCTTCCGGGGACGCCCGGCAGTGCTCTGGACGTCGGTTGCCGCCCTCGTCCTCGTGGTCGCCCAGGCGGGCCTCGGCGCCCTCGTCGTCTGGCGCCTGCTGCGCGCCGAGCTCGTGACCGCCCACCTCGGCATGGCGATGGTCGTCCTCGCCTGCCTCATCGCCCTCGCCGTCGCCACCACCCATCCGGTTCCAGCCGCCGCGACCCGCGACCGGCGCCTGGCGTGGGCGAGCACCGCCGTCGCGGGGCTGTGCTTCGCGCAGATCCTCGTCGGTGGGCACGTGACCGGCATAGGCGCGGGGCTCGTCTACACCGACTTCCCACTCATGGGTGGGGCCCTCGTCCCACCGATCGGCAGCGAGCGTGAAGCCTTCCACGTCGCGCACCGCCTCCTCGCCTACCTGCTCGCGGGGGGCATCGTCGCCCTCGCCGTCGCCGCCGCGCGCCACCGCCGCAGGCTCGTGGCCGCCGGCGCCTGGACGGCCGCGCACCGGTGGCTCGTCCGGCTGCCGACGGGGGCCGTGGTGCTCGTCGTCGTGCAGATCGGCCTCGGCGTGGCGAACCTCAACAACCGCACGTCGTTCGTCACCGTCATCCCCCACCTCGCTGTGGCGAGCTGGATCTGGTCGACGCTTGTGCTCCACGCCCTCCTCGCGCACCGGCTCCCCACCGTGGCGCCCCCACCACCAGCCGACCGGGCGGCGGTCGCTCAGGAGGCGCACGCGTGACGGTCACGGACGCCCCCCGCCGGGCCGGTGTCACCGACACGGTCAAGGCCTACGTCGGGCTCACGAAACCCCGGATCATCGAGCTCCTGCTCGTCACGACCGTCCCGACGATGGTCGTCGCGCAGCGCGGCTTCCCCGACCTGTGGCTCGTCGTCGCCACGCTGCTCGGCGGCTCGCTCGCGGCGGGCAGCGCGAACACCGTGAACAGCTATCTCGAGCGTGACATCGACGGGGTGATGGCGCGCACCTCCCGGCGACCGCTCGTGAACCACCGGGTCCCGCCCCGCAACGCCCTGCGCTTCGGGGTGGTCATCGGCGTCGCGTCGTTCGCCTGGCTCGTGACCACCGTCAACGTCCTCGCAGCCGTCCTCGCCGTCATGGCGATCCTCTTCTACGTCTTCGTCTACACGGTCGGCCTGAAGCGCCGCAGCACGCAGAACATCGTCATCGGCGGGGCGGCCGGCTGCATGCCCGTGCTCGTCGGCTGGGCCGCCGTCACCGGGGAGGTGGGACTGCCCGCACTCGTGCTGTTCGCGATCGTCTTCTACTGGACCCCGCCGCACTTCTGGGCACTCGCGCTGCGCTACCGCGAGGACTACGCGAAGGCGGGGGTGCCCATGCTGCCGGTGGTGGCCGGCGTGGCCGAGACCGCCCGCCAGATCTTGCTGTACGCGATCGTGCTCGTCACCGTCACCCTCATGTTCGGCCCGATCGGCGGCATGGGGACCATCTACTTCGTCGCGGCGACGGTGCTCGGCGCGGTGTTCGTCGGCTACGCCGTCCAGCTCGTGCGGGAACGCAGCGAGGAGGTCGCCATGCGCCTCTTCCGCTACTCGATCACCTACCTCGGGCTGCTCTTCACGGCCATGGCCGTCGACGCCCTCGTGCTGGGCTGACCCGCCGCGAGGTCGTGGACGCGCATCGCGCCGTCGTCGTCACCGGGGTCGGTGCGGTCACGCCGTACGGGGTCGGGGTGGCGCCCTTCTGGGCCGGACTGCTCGCGGGACGGCCCACGGCCGGGCCGATCACCCGCTTCGACGCGAGCGGCTTCGCTGTGCGCATCGCCTGCGAGGTCCCGGCGTTCGACCCCTTCACGCGCCTTCCCCCCAGGCTCGTCCGCCAGCTCGACCGCTTCGCCCAGTTCGCGCTGGTCGCCGGGGAGGAGGCCCTCGCCGGTGCGGGGCTGCTCGGCTCGCCTGCCGACGCCGGCCTGCACCTGCCCGTCGAGGGGGTCGACCCCGAGCGCGTGGGGGCGGTCGTCGCCTCGGGCAGCGGGGGCGTGGAGGAGATGAACGCGCAGGCCGACCGGTTGCGTGCGGGCGGTCCCGCACGGGTCCGGCCGTACCTGCCGATCGCCATGCCGGTGAACATGGCCGGCGCGCAGCTCGCCATCCGCCACGGCCTGCGTGGCCCGTCGTACGCGGTCGCGAGCGCCTGCGCCTCGGCGGGCGACGCGATCGGGGCGGGCCTCGACCTCATCCGCTGCGGGCGCGCCGACGTCGTCGTGGCCGGCGGCGCGGAGGCCGCGATCACGCCGCTGCTCGTCGCCGGCTTCGCGGCGGCGGGCACGCTGAGCCGGCGCAACGACGAACCGGAACGGGCGAGCCGCCCCTTCGACGCGGACCGCGACGGCTTCGTCGTCGGCGAGGGGGCCGGTCTGCTCGTCCTCGAACGCGCTGAGCACGCCGCCGCCCGCGGCGCCCGCGCGCTCGCGGTGCTCGCGGGCTACGGAACCTCGAGTGACGCCTTCCACCCCACGCAGCCCTCGCCGGGCGGGCGCGGGGCCGCCCGCGCGCTCGCCCTCGCGCTCGACGACGCGGGGTTGGCGCCCACCGACGTCCACCACGTCAACGCCCATGCCACCGCCACGCGCACGGGCGACCCTGCGGAGGCCGCGGCCGTCCGCGCGGTGTTCGCCGGCCACGCCGACGCGGTCGCGGTCACGAGCACGAAGTCGGCGGTCGGCCACCTCCTCGGCGCGGCCGGCGGCGTCGAAGCCGTCGCGACGGTCGAGACGCTGCGGCGCGGGGTCGTCCCCCCCAGCCAGAACCTCGACGCGCGCGACCCCGACTGTCCGCTCGACGTCGTGCACGGCGCGCCCCGGGCGCTGCGTATGCGCGCCGCCCTGTCGAGCTCGTTCGGCTTCGGCGGCCACAACGCCGTACTCGCCTTCGCGGCGAGCGGGTAGGCTCCCGGCCTACCCCATGGAAACCCGACCGACGACACACGCCGTCGAGCCACGTCTCGTGCAGGGGCTGCAGGAGCTGTTCGGGCTGCCGAGCGCCAGCGTCACCCCGCACGCCGAGCTGGAGGCCGACCTGCAGCTCGACTCCCTCGCGACCGCTGAGCTGGCCGTGTGGCTGGAGGACGCCCTCGCCGTCCGCCTCCCCGCCGACGCCGGCCAGCCGCGCACGCTCGGCGACCTCCAGGCGCTGCTCGACGCCGCGCGGGCCGAGCAGGACGTGTGCGCCGTGGACGACCCAGAGGCTCCGTGACGGGCGCAGGCGCGGTCGCGCTCGTCTTCCCCGGCCAGGGCAGCCAGCAGCCGGGCATGGCGCTGCCCTGGCGCGAGCACCCCGCGTTCTCCCGGTGGGCCGAGGCGGACTCGGTGCTCGACCGCGCCGTAACCCGGCTCGGCCTCGACGCCGACGCCGACGAGCTCCGCGAGCCCGCCACCTGCCAGGTGGCGCTGTTCGTCCACCACGCCGTCCTGCTGGCCGCGTGGCGGGCGGCGGGGGGCTCCGAGCCGGTCGCCGTCGCCGGGCACTCGCTCGGCGAGTACAACGCGCTGCTCGCGGCGGGCGTCCTCGGGTTCGCCGACGCCCTGCGCCTGGTGGACGCCCGCGCCCGTGCGACGCAGGAGGCCGCCGACGCCGCACCGGGCACCCTCGTGGCCTGCCTGGGGTTCCCCGTCGACGAGGTCACGGCCGCCTGCGCGCGCGCCGGTGCGCACGTCGCCAACGACAACGCGCCGGGCCAGGTCGTCGTCGCCGGCTCCGACGAGGCGCTCGGGCGCCTGCGCGAGGAGCTCGCCGGGTCCGACACGCGCGGCAAGGTCGTCGACCTCCCTGTCGGTGCGGCCTACCACAGCCCGCACATGGCCGCCGCGGTCGAGCCGCTCGGCGCCGCCCTCGACGCCGCGACCTTCGCCGACGCGGTCCTGCCCGTCGTGGCGAACGTCGACGCCGCCGCGCACACCGCCGCGGGGGAGTGGCCCGGCCTCCTGCGCGACCAGGTCGTCTCCCCGGTGCGCTGGCGCGAGTCCGTCGCCACGCTCGCCCGGCTCGGCGCCACCGCCGTCGTCGAGCTCGGGGCGTCCCCGGTGCTGACCGGGCTCGTCAAGCGGACCGACCGCGGCCTCGGCCGCCAGACCGTCACGACCCCGGAGGACCTCCCCTCATGACCGCTGCCCGTGCGACGTCGAACTGGGCCCTCGTGACCGGCGCGTCGAAGGGCATCGGTGCGGCCACGGCCCGGGCCCTCGCGGCCACCGGTCGCGACGTGCTCGTGCACTACGGGCGCGACGCCGACGGGGCGGAGAAGACCGCCGCCGCCTGCGCGGAGCACGGCGTGCAGGCCCGCACGGTCGCCGCGGACCTGGCCGCCGGCATCGACCCGCTGGCGGCCGCCATCGACGATGCCGGGGGGGTCGGCGTGCTCGTGAACAACGCCGGCGTGACCGCCGACGGGCTCGCGCTGTCGATGAGCGACGAGGCGTTCGCCGCTGTGCTGCAGGTCAACCTCGTCGCAGCCTTCTCGCTCTGCCGCGCGGCGCTGCGGGGCATGCTCCGCGCCCGCGGCGGAAGGGTGGTCAACGTCACGAGCGTCGTGGGCCTGCACGGCAACCCGGGCCAGGCGAACTACGCGGCGAGCAAGGCCGGCCTCGTCGGTCTCACGAAGACGCTCGCCCGCGAGGTCGGCAAGCGGGGCATCACCGTCAACGCCGTCGCCCCCGGGTTCATCGACACGGCCATGACCGCCGACCTCGAGGGCGAGGGGCTGCTCGCGCGGGTCCCCGCGGCCCGCCTCGGCACGCCCGAGGAGGTCGCGGCGGTCGTGGCCTTCCTCGCCTCCGACGCCGCCGCGTACGTCAACGGCGCCGTCGTGCAGGTCGACGGGGGGCTGTTCGCCTGAGCCTACGTTAGGCCGCACCCCCCGTACGGGAACACCGGCCAGTGATCCCCACCGCCTCCAGGGAAAGGCCAACTCGTCATGACCCGTCTTCTCCGCCTGTGCGCCGCCGCCGCGTTCGTCGCCGCCCTCGCCGGCTGCACCGGTGGGCAGGGGCCCACGCTCCCCGACATCGAACGGGAGCCGGGCGGCGGCGGGGCGGGCCTCGAGGAGCAGGACCCGGGCGGCGTCGCACCTGCGCCCTCGCCCGGTCAGAGCCCCATCGACGAGCCCGACGACTCCCAGCCGCGCACCGAAGGCTAGCGGGTGTCGGGGACACGCGCGGCCGTCGCCGCGTGCGCCGCCGGGCTGCTGCTCGCGGGTGCGTGCGACCGCGCACCCGAGACGCCCGACGAGCCCTCGGTCACGGCACCCGAGCAGCCCACGCCCGAGCCGCAACCCGGTCCCGAGCGTGGTGCCGAGGAGCCGGTCGAGGTCATAACCTCCGTCGTCGCCGCCGGTCTGGAGGTGCCGTGGGACGTCACGTTCACCGATGACGGCCGCACCTTCGTCACCGAGCGCGACAGCGGGGTGCTGAGCGAGCTCGTCGACGGGCAACGCCGCGAGGTCGCCACCCTGACGGTCGACCCCACGGGTGAGGGCGGGCTGCTCGGCGTCGCCGCCTCCCCGGCCTTCCCCTCGGACGAGACGCTGTTCGTCTACGCGACCACGTCGCGGGACAACCGCATCCTCCGGCTGCGGCTCGGCCAGGCACCGGAGCCGCTCCTGACCGGCATCCCGAGCGGGCGCGTCCACAACGGTGGCCGGCTCGCGTTCGGTCCGGACGGGATGCTCTACGCGACCACGGGGGACGCCGGCCAGCCGGCGCTCTCACCCGACCCCGGGTCGCTCGCAGGCAAGATCCTCCGCCTCACCGCGGACGGCGACGTCCCGGACGACAACCCGACCCCTGGCTCGCCGGTGTACGCGCGCGGCCTGCGCAACGCCCAGGGGCTCGCGTGGGACGCCGAGGGGACCCTCGTCGTCACCGAGCTCGGCCCCGACGTCGACGACGCGGTGCTGCGGGTGGCGCCCGGCAGCGATCAGGGCTGGAACGCCCGGTCCGCCGGTGCCGGCGCCGGCGGGCGCGACTTCCCCGAGCCCCTGACGGTCCAGCAGCCGCCGGAGGCCTCCTGGAGCGGTGCCGGGTTCCTCCGCGACGGCGCGATCCCGCAGTGGGAGGGCGACCTGTTCGTCGCCGCCCTGCGGGGCCAGCGGCTGTGGCGCTTCCCCCCCGACACCGCCGACGCCGAGCAGCTGCTCGTCGGGGAGCTCGGGCGTCTGCGGCACGTGACCAAGGCGCCCGACGGGTCGCTGTGGATCCTCACGTCCAACCGTGACGGGCGCGGGCGCCCGGCCGCTGACGACGACCGCATCATCCGCCTCGGCCCGCCCCCCTGAGGCGTCCGGCTCAGGGTTCGCCGCGCAGGTCGTCGACGCGCGCTGGCATCGGGCTCGCTTTGGCACGGGGCCCGCGGGTGGGGCAGAGTGTGGCCCATGCCCACCACGCTCTCGCTGCCCGCCGCGCTCCGACCCGCCGACGGGCGGTTCGGACCCGGACCTTCGAAGGTGCGCCAGGACGCGGTCGAGCGTCTCGCGGCCGCCGCGCCCCGACTCCTCGGCACGAGCCACCGCCAGCGCGGCGTGAAGGACCAGGTGCGCCGCGTGCGGGAAGGCCTCGCCACGCTGTTCGGGCTGCCCGACGGCTACGAGGTGGCGCTCGGCAACGGCGGCGCGACGCTGTTCTGGGACGCGGCGGTGTGCTGCCTCGTCCGCCGGCGCAGCGCGCACGCCGTCTTCGGGGAGTTCTCCGGCAAGTTCGCCGCGGCCGTGGCCGCCGCCCCCTTCCTCGACGACCCCGTGGTCGTGGAGTCCGAGCCGGGCACCCACCCGAGGCTCGAGGCACACCCCGAGGTCGACCTGTACGCGCTCACCCACTGCGAGACCTCGACCGGCGTGGCTATGCCGGTCCGCCGGCCGGCACCCGGTGGTCTCGTCGCGGTCGACGCGACGAGCGCCGCGGGGGGTCTCGCGTTCGACCCGGCCGAGGCCGACGCGTACTACTTCTCACCCCAGAAGTGCTTCGGCAGCGACGGGGGGCTCTGGGTGGCGCTGCTCTCCCCGGGCGCACTCGAGCGCATCCACGAGCTGGCCGGCACCCGCTACCAGCCGGCGATGCTCGACCTCGCACTCGCCGTCGAGAACTCCAGCAAAGACCAGACCTACAACACCCCGGCGATCGCCACGCTCTACCTCATGGGCGAGCAGATCGACTGGATGAACGCCAACGGGGGGCTCGCGTGGGCGGCGAAGGACTGCGCCGCGAAGGCCGCGGTCATCTACGACTGGGCGACGGCCTCCCCCTACGCGACGCCGTTCGTGTCCGACCCGGCGATGCGCAGCGACGTCGTGTGCACCATCGACTTCGCCGAGCCGGTGCCGGCCGGGGACGTCGCCGCGGCCCTGCGGGCGAACGGGATCGTGGACGTCGAGGCGTACCGCAAGCTCGGCCGCAACCAGCTGCGCGTCGCGGTGTTCCCGGCGATCGACCATGCCGACGTCGAGCGTCTCGTCGCGGCGGTCGACTACCTCGCGGAGCGCCTCGGGGCGTAGGGACTCACCGGCCCGCGACTCCCCGCGGTCCCGCGAGCCGCCCGAGGGCGAGGCCGAGCGCCAAGGCGCCGAGTCCGGCGAGGCCCGACGTCGACCCCGTCGCCGGCAGGGGCAGCCGTGCGGGCGCCACGCCCGGCGGCTCGGCGGTCCGCACGGTGGGGAAGGGCGCCCAGTCCGCATGGAAGGCGGCCCTCTGACCGTCGCACTCGCCGACGAAGTCGAGCGCGCCGGCGTACGCCGCCCCGTCAAGGGCGTCGGCGGGGACCTCCACACCGATGAGGAGCCGCACCGCGTCGCCCGGAGCCACCGGGCCCACGTCGTCCCACGTCACCGCGAGCTCGTCGACACGTTCCGCGGTCGGGCTCGTCGTGGTGATCCGCGACCCGGGCGGGCCGGTCATGGTGTCCCGCACGTCGGTGAGCGTGCAGCCCTCGACGCCGGCGATCACGATCGTGTAGGTGACGGTCTCACCGGGTGCCACCGGGTCGTTCGACGCCGACTTGGTGATCCGGGGGGACGCGCCGCCCTCCGCCGTCGTGTCGGTCTCGGTGCGGGCCGCGGCGGGGTCGAGGACCGCGTCGAGCACCTCGACGAGCACGTCGTTCGGGTCCCCGCCCCCGGCACCGTCACCGCCGAGCGGACCGGGAAGCGCCTCGTGGAGGCCGACGCCCGAGGCTCGTGCGGGCTCGCCGCCGTGCGTGTCGGCCGCCACCGGCGGCGCCCCGACGGCCAGCGCCCCCGCGCAGAGCAGGACAAGGGCTGCTGTCCCTGCCCCAGCCGGCATCTCGCACCTCCCGCCCCGGACCCAACCTCACCGTTGCTTGTACCTCGGTCCGGGTCGGCGCCGACAGTGTCCGCCTGGCCCGCAGCGCGGGTTTCAGCGGTGACGCCGGTGGTGCTCGTCGGTGAAGAAGATGCTGATGAGCAGGCCGAAGCCGGACAGCGCGGCGGCGAGGAACAGGATCATCGCGAGGGCCGGGTAGCCGAAGATCGTCGCCGGGGTCTCGACGCGCATGAGCAGGGCGGCCCCGAGGATGAGCGCGGCGAGCACGACCCCGCTCGCGACGCGGTTGGCGACCTTCTGGAACATCACCATCAGCGCCTGCTCGTCGACGGCGTCCACCTTCACCTCGAAGCGGCCCTCCGCGACGGTGTCCATGATCTTGTTCACCCGCCCCGGCAGCTCCTGCACGAATTCCTTGAGCTCGAGAACGCTGTCGAGCACCGTCCCCGCCGACGCCTCCCGCCACAGACGTCGGGACAGGATGTCGCCCACGTGGCGGCGGATCGACGCGTTCGGGTTGAAGTCGGGGTCGAGGATGTGGCCGACCTCGTCGAGGTTCAGCATGGTCTTGCCGAGCAGCGCAAGCTCCGGAGGCGGGCGCAGACCCTCCTCCGCCGAGACCCGCGACACCTCCATGACGAGGGTGCCGACGTGGGTCTCACCGGCGTCGAGGTCGTGGACCCGCGCGAGGAGCTCCGCGAGCCGGCGCTGGAACCGTTCCCGGTCGAAGCCGCGTCGCGGCTGCCCGAGGCGCATGGTGACCTCGGCGGTCTCCTCGACGCGCGCCTCGCCGACGGCGATGAGCAGGCGCACGAGGTGCTCCTGCATCTGCGGCGTGATGCGGGCCACCATGCCGAGGTCCAGCAGGGCCAGGCGGTCGTCCTCGGTGAGCAGGACGTTGCCGGGGTGCGGGTCGGCGTGGAAGAACCCGTTGACGAGGATCTGTGTGAGGTACGCGCGGAACAGCTGGTCGGCGAGCTGGACGCCGTCGAGCTCCATACGGCCGAGTGGTCCGAGCTCGGTGACCTTGCGGGCCTTCACGAAGTCCATCGTGAGGACGCGCGTGGTGGTGTAGTCCTCGACGGGCTGGGGCACGAGCAGCCGGTCGTAGTCGCGCAGGTCCTGGCCTAGCCGCTGGAGGTTGCGGGCCTCCGTCTGGAAGTCGAGCTCGCGCAGCAGCGAGCGCCGGAACTCGTCCAGGAACGCCGAGAACCGGTAGTGGCGCCCGACGTCGGTGTGGCGGTCGAGCTGCTCGGTGACGGTCTGCAGCGCGTCCATGTCCTCCGTGATCCGCTCGCGGATCCCCGGGCGCTGGACCTTCACCGCAACGAGGCGCCCGTTGCGCAGAGCCGCCTTGTGCACCTGGGCGAGGCTCGCCGCGGCGATCGGCTCCGGATCCCAATCCGAGAAGGCCTTGGACAGCCGCACACCGAGCTCGCTCGCGACGATCTCCTCGGCCTGCTCGACGGGGAACGGCTCGACGTCGTCCTGGAGGCGGGACAGGGCCTTCAGATAGGCCGGCGGCAGAAGGTCCGCGCGCGTGGACAGCAGCTGGCCGAGCTTGATGAAGGTGGGGCCCATCTCCTCGAGGTCGGCCGCGAGCTGCACGGCCTCGGGGGGCGTGTCGTCGGGGTCGGCGCCCTCGTCGAGGCCGCCGCCCTTGAAGGCGTCCGTCCCGGCGTGACGCAGCAGCAGCTGGACGATGTCCTTGTAGCGGCCGATATGGCTCAGCGTGACGCGACTCATGGCTCGACTTACTCTTCCCCGGGGCCTCGGACCCGACGCGCCGGCAGGGCGCCTACCGGGCGGAGGCGTAGACGACGACGTTGTCCCGGTGGGCGTTCTGCGAACGGTCGAACTCGCCCCCGCAGGTGATGAGGCGCAGCTCCGAACCGGCGGTCTCGCCGTACACGCGGTCGTGCGGGAAGGCCTCCTTCGGGTGGCGCTCGACGCGGGTCACGGCGAACGTCGCCGTCCGGCCGTCGGCGAAGCGGACCTCCACCAGGTCACCGGGGGACAGCTCGCTCAGCCGGTGGAACACCCCCGGCCCGGAGCGCGAGGTGACGTGGCCGGCGACGACGGCAGGGCCGGGTTCGCCCGGCACCGGGCTGTAGCGGTACCAGCCCGCCCGCGAGAAATCGCGCGGGACCTCCATCGTCCGGTCGGCGTTGAGGCCGAGGCTGAGCAGCGGCGTGGAGACGCCGATGGCCGGTATCTCGAGCCTGCTGCCGGCCACGGCCGCGTCGCCCTGCTGGGCGAGCGCCTCCGACGACGCCGCCACGGCCGCCCGCTCGGCGGTGTTCGCCTCCGGCCCCTCGGGTGCAAGAGACGGTCCGGCATCCGGCACGGGGGCCGCCGGCTCGGGTTCCTCCGGCGCCTCCGCAGGTGGCTGCGCCGGCTGCGCCGGTGCTGGGGGGCCAGCGGACGGCTCGACCTCGGCCACCTCGGCCGGCGCCGGCCGCCCCCCGCACCCGGCCACGAGCAGCACGATCACGAGCACCGCCGCCGGCGGCACGGGGCGGCGCCGGTTCGGCGTGCGGGGGACCCGCCGCGTGCGCATGCCGGACGCGGTTGCGGGCAGGACGACTAGCCGTCGCTTCCTCGAGCGGCGGCGGTGGCGCGGCGTCGCGCGACGAGAGCGCCCGCGCCGGCCAGGGTCACACCCCCGAGGAGCAGGAGGGGCAGCGGGCTTGTGCCTTCCTCGAGCGGGCCCCCGCCCGCGGCGACGGCTCCGCGTGGCGTCTCGGTGATCTGGGGGGCGCCGGGGGCGGGAGCGACACCACGGTCGTCGTTGTCGTCGCCGGGGTCGTCGGGGGCGGGAAGACCCGGAAGACCCGGCAGGCCGCCGGGGTCCGGCAGGATGCCGCCCGGGTCGGGCAGCTGGGCGTGCGCCGGCGCGCTCGCGACGGCGAAGGCAGCGACGAGGGCCAAGGTGAACAACGTCGTGAGGCAGATGGCCAGGGGACGCGACACGGAACGGTGGGTCACGGAAAGGCCTCCGGGAAAGGGGAGTTGTGCGGGCTTCCGCAGAACTACCAGGCGACGACGCCCCCGTAAACCCCCTTTGCGGCAGGAGATAGTCGCGGACAACCCCGACGACCCCTACCCCGGGCGTGCGGCCGCGGCGTAGCATGACGCAGCAGGTGCCTGCCGTGCGGAAGCGCGCCGTCGAAAGGGGTCCCTATGGCCGAGACCGTGCCGAGCGACCGGATCCGCAACGTCGTGCTCCTCGGCCACGGTGGCGTGGGCAAGACGAGCCTCGCCGAGGCGCTGCTCGCCGCAGCCGCCGGGACCGAGAAGCGCGGAGGCGTGCTCGACGTCGAACCGGAGGAGCGCGAGCGCGGCTATTCCCTCGGCCTCGGTGTCGTGTCGTTGCGGTGGCGCGACCACAAGGTCAACCTGCTCGACGCGCCAGGGACGCCGGACGCCATCGGCGACGCCTTCCCCGCGCTGTCGGCTGCCGACATCGCCCTTTTCGTCATCGACGCCACGGCCGGCGTGCAGCCGCAGCACGACGTCCTCTGGGACGCCTGCGCCCGCCTCGGCCTTCCTCGGATGGTCCTGCTCAACAAGCTCGACAAGCAAAACGCCGCCTACCAGAGGAACATCGATGCGCTGCGCGAGCGCTACGGCAAGCCGCTCGCGCCGGTGCACATGCCGATCGGCGTCGGCGACGACTTCAACGGGGTCATCGACCTCCTCCACGCGACGGCCGTGGCGCGCGTCGGGGGCGAGCGCCGGGAGGTGCCGATCCCGGAGGAGCGGGCGGAGCAGGCCGCCCGCAACCGGGAGTTCCTCGTCGAGGCGATCGTCGAGCAGGACGACGACCTGCTCCTGCGCTACCTCGAAGGCGACGAGCCCGACACGAAGGAGCTCGCCCGCTGCTTCGCCCGCGGCATCCGCTCCGGCGGTTTCTTCCCGGTGCTGTGCGCGTCCACCGAGCAGGGCATCGGCGTGCGCCTGCTCGCCGACTTCCTGATCGAGGAGTGCCCGTCGCCGGCGGACCGCGCAGGCGGCGGGGCGGCCGACGGCCCTCCGGCGGCGTACGTCGCGAAGACCCTGTCGGACCCCTACGTCGGGCGCATCACCGTCCTGCGCGTCGTGCGCGGACGCCTGTCGGGCGACGACGCCATGACCGTCGGGCGTACGGGCGGCCGGGTCCGCCTGCGCCAGCTTTTCACCTTGCGCGGTCGGGAGCAGACGCCTGTCAGCGGGGCGCCGAGCGGTGACATCGTCGCGGTGGCGAAGCTCGAGGACGTCGCCACCGGTGACGTGCTCACCGCCGGTCCGCCCGTGAGCGTCGACACGATCGCCGCCCCCGAGCCGTTCCACCGCGTCGCGGTCGAGCCCGCCTCAGCCGGCGACGAGGACAAGCTGTCCACCGCCTTGGCCCGCGTCGCCGAGGAGGACCCGTCGCTGCGGATCGACCGCTCGGAGGAGACCGGACAGCTCGTCGTGCGCGCGTACGGACCGCTGCACGTCGCGGTCGCTCTCGCCCGCATGGAGCGCAAGTTCGGCGTGCACGTGCGCGAGGTGCCACTGCGGGTCGCCTACCGCGAGACCCTGAAGGGGCCCGGCTCGGGGATCGGCAAGCACGTGAAGCAGTCCGGCGGCCACGGCCAGTACGGCATCGCGCAGGTCGAGGTGGAGCCCCTGCCCCGTGGCGCCGGCTTCATCTTCGAGGACCGCATCGTCGGGGGCGTCATCCCCCGCCAGTTCATCTCCAGCGTCGAGAAGGGCGTCGTCGAGGCCATGGGGCAGGGGGTGCTCGCCGGCTACCCCGTCGTCGACGTGCTCGTGCGCCTCGTCGACGGCAAGCACCACTCGGTGGACTCCTCCGACATGGCGTTCCAGGTCGCCGGGGCCCTCGCCTTCCGCGCCGCCGCGCAGGACGCGGCCCTGGCACTGCTCGAGCCGGTCCTCGACGTCGCCGTCACGGTCCCCGACGAGCTCACCGGTGACGTCATGGGCGACCTCTCCGCGCGCCGGGGCCGCATTCAGGGCACGGAGGCCGCGGGCCCGGGGCTCACCGTCGTGCGCGCACTCGTGCCGGAGGCGGAGGTCACGAACTTCGTTCCCGAGCTGCGCTCGCTGACGAGCGGCACCGGCCAGGTCTCGGTGCGCTACGACCACCACGACGAGTGCCCGGAGCACCTCGCGCAGAAGGTCGTGGCCCAGGTGAGCCAGAGCGGCTGACCCACTGCGGGCACCGCATGCGAGACTGCGGTGCCATGGCCGGCCACCACATGCCCGCGGAGGACTTCCGGGCACACGGCCACGCAGTCGTGGACTGGATCGCCGACTACCTCGAGCGGGTCGAGGACCTGCCTGTGCACGCCGCCGTCGCACCGGGCGAGGTCCTCGACCGGCTGCCGCCCTCGGCGCCTGTCCACGGGGAGCCGTTCGCCGCCATGCTTCGCGATGTCGACGCGTTCATCGTCCCGGCCCTCACCCACTGGCAGTCCCCGCGCTTCTTCGGCTACTTTCCGGCCAACTCCTCGGGCCCGTCGGTCCTCGGCGAGCTCCTCTCGGCGGGGCTCGGCGTGCAGGGCATGCTCTGGTCGACAAGCCCCGCCGCGACGGAGCTGGAGATCCGCGTCCTCGACTGGCTGCGCATGCTCCTCGACCTGCCCGAGCGCTTCAGCCCCGACGGTGCCGGAGGAGCGGTCATCGCCGACTCCGCGTCGAGCGCCAACCTCTGTGCCCTGCTCGCCGCCCGGCACCGCGCCGGCGGGCACGATCCCCGCCTCGTCGTGTACGCCAGCCGGCACACGCACTCATCGGTCGAGAAGGCGTTGCGGGTCGCCGGTTTCGCTCCCGCGCAGCTGCGGGTGGTGGAAAGCGACGCGTCCCACGCGATGCGCCCCGATGCGCTCACGCGCCACCTCGACGAGGACCGCGCCGCGGGACGGCTGCCCTGCCTCGTCGTCGCGACGGTCGGCACGACCTCGTCGATGGCGGTCGACCCGGTCGAGGCGGTCGGCCAGGTATGCGCCGCACACGGGGTGTGGCTGCACGTCGACGCGGCCATGGCCGGGGCGGCGGCGGTGTGCCCGGAGCTGCGGTGGGTCCACGACGGCGTCTCGCACGCCGACAGCTACTGCGTCGACGCGCACAAGTGGCTGTTCACCAACTTCGACTGCACCGCCTTCTACGTCGCCGACCGCGAGGCGCTGACCGGCGCGCTCGCCGTGCACCCCGAGTACCTGCGCAACCCCGCCTCCGACGCGGGCGAGGTCGTCGACTTCCGTGACTGGCAGATCCCTCTCGGCCGGCGCTTCCGCGCCCTGAAGCTGTGGTTCGTCCTGCGCCACTACGGGGTCGAGGGCCTGCGCCACCACCTGCGCGAGCACGTCGCCCTCGCGGGCGAGGTCGCCGAGCGCGTCCGTGCCGACGCGCGCTTCACGCTCGTCGCGCACACCCTCAACCTCGTCTGCTTCACCCACCGCGACGGCGACGCCGCCAGCGCGGCCCTGCTCGACGGGGTCAACGCCTCCGGGCGGGCGCTGCTCACCTCCACCCGCCTCGACGGGCGGCTCGTGCTGCGGCTGTCCGTCGGCCAGACCCGCACGGAGCGCCGCCACGTCGACGCGGTGTGGGAGCTGCTCCAGGCGACCGCCGAGGGCCTGCCCGCCGGTGGCGCAGCCGGGTGAGCGACCCCGCGCGCCTCGGCCCGGAGCATCGCCGTGCGTCGCTGGCCCGGATGGGCGGCGAGACGTTCGACCTCGTCGTCATCGGCGGGGGCGTAACGGGCGCGGGCGTCGCGCTCGACGCGGCGACGCGGGGCCTGTCGGTCGCGCTCGTCGAGGCGCGCGACTACGCCGCCGGCACGTCGAGCCGCTCGAGCAAGCTCGTCCACGGGGGCCTGCGCTACCTCGAGCAGTACAACTTCTCGCTCGTGCACGAGGCGCTCGTGGAGCGCGGGCTGCTCCTCGGACGGCTGTGCCCGCACCTCGTGCGACCCGTCCCGTTCGTCTACCCGCTCACCCGCCGCGTGTGGGAGCGCGCCTACGTCGGCGCCGGGGTGGCGCTCTACGACCTCATGGCCGGGCTCGGTGGCGGGGCGCTGCCCCGCCACCGCCACCTCACACGCCGCCAGGCGCTCGCGCTCGTGCCGGCGCTGCGTCGCGGCCTCCTCGTCGGCGGGATCCGCTACTACGACGCGCAGGTCGACGACGCCCGCCACACCCTCGAGGTGGCCCGCACCGCGGCGCGCTACGGCGCTGCGCTTGCGACGAGCACCCGGGTCGTCGGCTTCCTCCGTGAGGGGGAGCGGGTCGTCGGCGTGCGCGCGCGCGACCTCGAGGCCGACGCAGAGCTCGCCGTGCGCGCCCGCCAGGTCGTGAACGCGACCGGGGTGTGGACCGACGACCTGCAGGCCATGGTCGGGCGTGGCCGCATCAAGGTGCGGGCCTCGAAGGGCGTGCACCTCGTCGTCCCCCGTGACCGCATCCACGCCGACGCGGGCCTCATCCTCCGCACGATGCGCAGCGTGCTGTTCGTCATCCCATGGGGCCGTCACTGGATCATCGGGACGACCGACACGGACTGGAATCTCGACAAGGCGCATCCGGCGGCCAGCCGCGCCGACATCGTCTACCTGCTCGACCACGTGAACGCGGTCCTCACCCAGCCGCTGACGAGCGCCGACGTGGAGGGTGTGTACGCGGGGCTGCGCCCGCTGCTGGCCGGTGAGTCCGAGGCGACGAGTCGGCTGTCGAGGGAGCACGCCGTGGTCCAGACCGTCGCGGGCCTCGTCACCGTCGCGGGCGGCAAGTACACGACGTACCGGATCATGGCGGCCGACGCCGTCGACATGGCGGCGCGGGGCATCGACCGTCGCGTGCCGCCCTCGTGCACGGCGGTCACCCCGCTCATCGGCGCCCCCGGCTTCGAAGCCGCGTGGAACGCCCGCTGGCGGGTCTCGGCCGGTGCAGGGCTGCACGTCGCGCGCGTCGAGCACCTCCTGCGCCGCTACGGCGCGCGCACCGAGGAGGTGCTCGCACTCATCGCCGAGCGCCCCGAGCTCGCCGAGCCGCTGCCCGGCGCCGACGACTACCTCGCTGCGGAGGTCGTCTACGCCGCCTCCCACGAGGGGGCGCTGCACCTCGACGACGTCCTCACCCGGCGCACCCGCGTGTCGATCGAGACCTTCGACCGCGGCGTGGCCGCCGCCGAGCCCGCAGCCACGCTCATGGGCGAGGTACTCGGCTGGGACGACGCACGCCGCAAGATCGAGGTCGAGCACTACCACGCGCGGGTCGCCGCCGAGCGGGAGTCCCAGCAGCAGTGGGACGACGCGACCGCCGACGCCGCACGCCTCGGCGCGCCCGACGTCCGGGGCGCCGGCTGAGGCACGCACGCTGCTGCAAAGCGGCAACGTCATCGTTGACCACGACGGCTCGGCAGCCCAGGCTCAGAGCGCGAGCGGTCAGGTTCTGGTCTCTCGCTTCGGGCTGGACGTGGCGGTCCTGGTCCGTGATGAGGCCGCGTGGCGGGGCCTCGTGGCGGACAACCCCTTGGGCGATGTGGCCACCGACGGTAGCAAGCACTTCGTTGTCTTCTGCTCTGAACCGCACGACCCTGCGGCGCTGCCACCGGCCGTCCCGCCGGAGCAGCTGGTCGCCCGGCCGAGGGAGCTGCACGTGTGGTGCCCCCAGGGCGTGCGGGACGGCCTGCTGATGAACGCCCTGGGCCGCCGCCCGCCCGCGCCGGTGACGACCTTTCGCAACTGGAACACCGTCGCCAAACTGGGAGCGATGCTTGACGACGCAGCAAGCGGATAGACCCCCGAGGCTGCCGATGGGTCGCTGGAACCCTTCGTCGCTCCGCACCGCGCCGCCGGACCCGCCCGGACAAGATGGCCCGCCACCTTCACGAGCACACCACCTATACGAATACGAGGGTTGTGAGGGACACCATCGCACCGGCTGCGGGTCGAGTACGACGCCTACAAGTCGCCACGCGCATGCGCGCCCACGTACCCAAAGTCCAGACGACACACGGTGCCAAGAGGCATGCTCACCGGTGCGGGTTAGTGTGCGGGGCCAATCAAGAGGATGCCGTAGTCGGCTTCGAGCCAGACGCGCCGGCAGAAGTCGAGCGATGGGTCGTGGGCGGCTTCCACGATGAGCCAGTCGTGGTGCAGTTCGTCGCGTGCCTGCTCGGCCAGCGTCTCAGCTTGCGCGGCGGTGAGGCAGGAGTCCAGCGCGGCGGCGGTGAGCCCGATCTCGACTTCCCGTGCCCGGTTGACGGCCGCAAGCGAGGACAGCGGTCGCAATGTGACCGGCAGCGTCGTGTCCAGGGCCGTGTGGGCGCAGTCGGCCTGCCAGCCCAGCACTACAGGGAATCCCGGGCGGTCGCCGGTGATAGAGCCGTCGATCACGCGCACTGCAAACTGGGGCTCGTCAAGCAACGCCCGCACCGAGTTCGAGTCTGCCACGCCCTCGCACAGGGTGTACGTGGCGGCGCCTACCTCCAGACCTCGGACGCCGTCCGAGCCGTCGCGGCAAGCGGCGAGAAGGTCGTCTTCTGTCATCTCTGCATCCAGGGTGAATTCGTAGGAACGTCCCGAGCCGACCGTGCCGTCCTCAGCCACGCACCAGATCTCCTCGCTGCGGAGTGTGGGACGCCAGCCTTCGTTCTTGAAGGCGTACCGCCCCGCCTCCTCGGCTTCCGCGAGGATGGTCGTCACATGTTCGGGGTTTGGCTGGAACACACCCGCAGCCAGGGCGACTGCGCCGCCAAGGAGGAAAAAGGTGGCCGCCACCACCCCCGCTGGCCGCAATGGCGAGTGAGGGCGGGGCCTCACCGGAACACGGCTCATGTGCCGTGCACGCTCGCGCAGCCGCGTCGCGGTTGGCGTGTGCGGGCTGCGGTCGATGTCCGCGGCGGGATCGGCGGCCCGGAGTAGCTCGTCGAGACGGTCGGTGTCGATCATCGTTCTGCCCTCCGGATGGGTCGGGTCAAGGCGGGTGTAGGTGTCGCTTCAGGCAACGGGGGTGTCGCTTCAGGACCGTCAGCGGTGGCATCACTGAGCGCTCCGGCAAGACGATCCCGGGCACGCTGCAGCCGCTTCCACACCGCCACTGGGGAAATCTGCAAGGTGGCGGCGATCTGATCCACGCCGAGGTGCTCCCACACATGTAGCTGCAGCACCTCTCGATCGAGCGCGCTCAGCCCGCGAAGGGCTGCACCAAGGTGCTCACGTTCGACGACCTGGGTCTCGAGGCCACGCATGGCCGCCGGGCGCACTGCCCACGTCATACGCTTGAACAGGTTGTGGCGCCGCTGCATGGCGCGCGCCTGGTTGAGGCGCACTCGGTGGGCGACCCCAAACAGCCACATCCGAGCATGCCCATCCTCTGGGATCTCTCCGATGCGCCGCCACGCCACCGCAAACGTCTCCGCCACTACGTCCTCGGCGTCCTGCCTGGACGGACACCGCCGCACCGCATAGGCCAGCACATCACCGTAATGCGCGACGAACAGCTCTTCGAAGCGCTCTTCGTCTTCCGCAGTCTTCACGCCCCTGCCTGCCTCATCCCTGTTCCGATCTGGTATGCCGCTGTTCCTTTCCCGAACATGTCCGGCACTGCAGTAATCCTGACCGGCTCGTCACCCCTGTGGCGGGCGAGTCTCGGTCTGCGCCGGCCCAGATCTACCCCGACCCGCAAGCGCAACGACCATAGCGAGCAGGTGCTGCCCCGACGCCACGACCCGATCACACCGCGGGCGACCGCGCGAACGACGGTTTAATGCCCGCATGCGTCTGCCGCCGTTCGCACTTGAGCGTTACTTCGCCCAGCATGAGTTCACCGCGCCCATGCTGCTGTGCGCATCCGACGTGGAGCCGATGACGCTGCCCGAGCTTCTCGCACTCGCCGACGACGGTCTGCGCGCCCACTGGGAGAGCCTGAGTTTGGGCTACACCGAGAGCGGCGGACATCCCCTGCTGCGAGAAGCGATCGCGTCGTCGTCCGACTCTTTGGGTGCTGAGGATGTACTGGTCTTTGCCGGCGCCGAGGAGGCGATCTTCGCGTTCGCCAACGTCACGGTCGGCCCGGGTGATCACGTGGTGGTCGTGTGGCCCGCCTACCAGTCGCTGCACGAGGTGGCCCGCGCAGTCGGCGCAGACGTGACCCTTGTCCGCCTGGAGCATGACGCCGGCTGGGCGCTCGACGCCGAAGCTGTACGTCAGGCCATGCGACCGACCACGCGCGCGATCATCGTGAACTTTCCGCACAATCCGACCGGCGCGCACATCGACCGGTCGACTTTTGATGCGCTCATCGGCTTGGCCGAGGAGTCCGGCGCCTGGCTGTTCTCCGACGAGGTGTACCGCTATCTCGAGCTGCCTCGGTCCTCGCGCCTTCCGGGGGCTGCTGAGTTGTCGGAGTCTGCTGTCAGCTTGGGCGTCATGTCGAAGAGCTTCGCCCTGCCAGGGCTGCGCATCGGCTGGATCGCCGCCCGCGACCGGCGGCTTCTGGACCGGTTGGCCGCGTTCAAGGACTACACCACGATCTGCAATGCGGCACCCAGCGAGGTGCTGGCCCTCATCGCCCTGCGCAACCTCGAACGTGTGGTTGATCGAAGCCGGCAGATTGTGGACGCGAATCTCTCGCTCCTAGACGACTTCTTCGAGCGATGCGCTGGGACGTTCGACTGGGTCCGGCCGCGCGGCGCTAGCATCGCCTTCCCCCGCTTGCTGGCGGAGACGCCGATCGAGCAGTTCGCCGAGCAGCTGATCACTGAGGAAGGTGTCGTGCTGCTCCCCGGCTCGGTCTACGGCCATCCGGGGAATCATTTCCGCCTCGGATTCGGCCGGCGCAACCTGCCGGAGGCGTTGGAGCGGCTGGAGGTGTTCGCGGACCGCCACCTCGGTGCAAGGTGACGCCTCCGTCATCTCACGGCGTTGCGAGACTCCGCCATCGCAAGCCGGCGTACAGGGCTACGCCCCACGGCGCTCGCAACATGCTCTTGACCCGGCCGCCAGGGGCCGACAGCGTCTGCCATGCCGCTCGCCATTCGGCGGCGGTGATCCCCCCCTGCAATGGGGAGCACCCAGAGGTCGGCACAGCCGTCGCCGTCCCTGGTCGGGCATGGTCACTCTAGCCTCGGCCGACCCTCAGGACCGCTCGGAGTCGACCCGCCGCGGCTCGCGGTCGTCAAGCGCGTGTGCGAGACAAGCGACGATTGCTTGGGCTATCGAGCCGTCGGGGTCGAGCGTTGGATTGAAGATGGTGACCTCGAGCCCGACTAGTTCGCCGCTCTGGGCTTGATTCCTGCACCAACCGGGCGGCTCGCACATATGATCGAGCGGCTCCCTGCTCCGCTGTTCGCGGGCCTGGCCGTCCTCACCCTCTTGGGCGGGGAGGTCCATCTGCCCTCAATGCCGATCCTGGTGAGCGCCGGTGTGGCGCTGGCGCTCACCTGGACCCGTTCGCTGCTGATCATCCTCGCGGGGGGGTTGATCGCGTACTTGGTGGCCGCCAGCCTGGCTGCGTGAACGGCACGGGGTCAGGGCGCGGCACCGATGTCGCCGGCGATGGATCGATGGTGCGGGCGTGCCCACCTCGCGGCTGGACTGTCCGGCGCCGACCGGCTCCATGGTCACAAACACGGTCCGCATGGCGAAGGTGCACAGCAGCAAGCGGCGCAAGGAAAGTCGGGCGCCGCGGTGGTGCGGGGCCAGCGCTCGGGGCCCCGGACTTGGACCAGACGACGACGAGCAGCACAGCAGCCTGAACCCAGGCCCGTCAGGATGAGGAGGACGAGGTGGCCGTCGACGGTGGCGTAGGCAGCCATCAGGTCCGGTGAGTGACAGCAAGGTAGACCGCCAGGAGCGTCCAGATAGTGAGAACCGCTCGGCGGGTCATGCGGAGCCAACGACCTGGACGTCCCACCTGCCGGAGGTGGTCGAGCTGGTCGAGGCGGTTGACCATGTCAGTCAGGTCCGCGACGTCCCACGTCCCGACCATCCAGGTCGGTACTCGACTGATTGATAGGAGGACCCACCCCTCCCTCCAGAGTTCGGCAAACAGGTGCGATGGAGTTGATTGATAACCCGCAACGCCAACCCTCATCAGCCAGGCTAACCGCGCGCCGCTGGACAACCCACGAACCGGCTCCCACGAAGGCACCGCCGCCACAATTGGCGGCGGTGCCTCGTGGTGTCCGGGACGGGCCGACTCTCGTCGCGACTCCAGCCTGGTTGGCGACAACCTGAAACGGATCGCCTCAGCCGGACACGTGTATGACGAGGAGGCCACTTTGCTGACACCATCAGATCCGATTGATGGAGATCCACTATGTCTTGTCCCCGGACAGACAAAGCGCTCGATACGTGAGGGGCGTACGCGGTTCGAGCGCATCTACGAGGAGAACTCGCACCTGATCCTGGCGTACGCGTTGCGCCGCACGGACACAGCTGCTGATGCGAGCGACGTGGTCGCTGAGACCTTCCTGGTCGCGTGGCGAAGGCTCGAGGACGTGCCCGAAGGCGAGCGTGCACGGCTGTGGCTGTACGCAACCGCACGGCGCGTGCTCGCCAACCACTACCGCGGCAAGCGTCGAGCACGCGAGCTCAGCGAGCGCGTGCAAGGCGAGGTTCTCCGCACCGCCGCACAGCTCGACACGACCATCGACACCGGCCCCGACGGCGACGCGCTCCAAGCCGCGTTCTCCCGTCTCAAGGACGACGATCAGGAGGTCCTGACTCTGGTCGGTGTCGAGCAGCTCGACCGTGACCAGGTCGCCGAGGTCCTCGGAGGCAGCCGAGCGAACGTCCGTGTGCGGCTGCACCGTGCTCGCCGGCGGTTCGCGAAGGAGCTGAAGAAGGTTGGTATCGACCCGCAACGCTCGACGTGAGCCGGACACGAAGTAGGTGAACGGGCACCTGTCCGTCCCGACCCGAAGGAAGCACTGTGACCCGCGACAACGAGCACCCCATCGACGACTTCGTCCGTCGGGCCGTTGGCGTGGACGAGATTGAGGTCGCCTCCGTGTGGTCGGCCAGCGTGGCCAAGCAGGCCCTCCTTCAGGAGATCACCTCGATGTCGCCCACGACGACCCGAGAACCCCAGACCAACACCCGGCCGACGCTCCGCCGCGGCTGGTTGCGTCGCCTCCCGGCACTCGCCGGCGTCGCCGCCGTGATCGCTGCCGCGCTGCTGGTCGGCCCAGCGCTTCTACTCACCCCCGATGCGCCGAGTCCGGCCGAGTTGATGCTCAGCTACGAGTCCACCGACCGCTCGCTGTCCGACGTGCTGCTCCAGGCCGCCGCCGCAGCGGGGAGCGCACCGGCGGAGGATGCACAGGCCACGACCTGGCGTGTGGAGACCTGGGCGATGACCGGCGGCAACGCGCCCGCGCAGATGCGGCCCGAGGTGCGCCAGTGGTGGCGGACGCCCGACGGGCTGTACTACCGCGCGCAGAGCGGCGACCCACTGGAGGTCGGCGACGAGCTCCGTGACCTGCCCGACGACGTTGACGGCGAGCTGGTCAGTGCTGCAGACCCGTACGGTGAACTGGCGGCACGGCTTCCCAGCGACCCGCAGGAGGCTGCAGATTTCCTGGCGGCACGAGCGACCAACCCTGACATCCCCGACGACGTCGAGGTGTTCGAGTCGGTCCGTGGCCTGCTGGACTCCCACGCCCTGAGCGGTGAGCAGCGGGCCGCCCTCTACGAGGTCCTCGCCCGGCTGGAATCGACCGAGCTCGTCGGCGAGACCGTCGACCGTGCCGGACGCACCGGCACGGCGATCGGCGTGGTCAGCGACCACAGCGGCGCGACCATCCGCTACGAGCTGATCATCGACCCGGCCTGGGGCAAGGTGCTCGCTTTCCAGGAGATCCTGCTGGAGCCGATGGTCGCCTACCCGAACATGCAAACGCCTGCCGTGGTCGAGTACATGACCTACTTCTGAAGACGGTGGCGGCAGCGAACCCACTACGCCTGCGGGCTCAGGGCGTCAGCGCAACAGCCTCGGCGTACTTCTCTGATGGTGTCATGAATGCGACCGGCGCGTGAGGCTGCGCCCAGGACGCCGGGCGGCCTGGCGCTGGCGTACGCTGCACCGCCGTGCGCTGCCAAGGGCGCCGAGGGGGTGGAGGGCATGCCGTACCCGGGGTCGTGGCCGTTCCTGGTGGCGCTCGCCGTCGCCCTGGCCGTCGCCGTTCCGGTGGCCGCCCCGGCGGCCGGCGCTGGCGCCGGCTGCCTGCAGGCGGTGTCGGCGTCAGCGCCGATCGAGCGCCTCGGCGGCCCGGACCGCTACGCGACGGCCGCTTGCGCGTCGGCGGTCGCATTTCCCGACGGGGCGGCGCACGTGCTCGTGGCGCGCGGCGACCTGGCTGGCGGGCTCTCGGACGCGCTGGCCGGCACGGTGCTCGCCCATGCCGTCGGAGGTCCGGTGCTGCTCACCGACCCCGCCAGGCTGCCGGCCGCGACCCGCGACGAGCTCGTCCGCCTCGCCCCGGGCACGGTCACGATCCTTGGGGGCCCGGCGGCCGTGTCGCCCGCCGTGAACGCCGAGGTCGCCGGCCTCGGCGTCTCCGTCCGCCGGGTCGCAGGGTCGTCGCGGGAGGCGACCGCCGCGGCCTTGTCGCAGGAGGCCGGCGCCGCCGGCACGGCGTTCGTGGTCAACGGCCGACGCCCCGCCGACTCGCTGGTGGCGGCTGCGCCCGCGGCCCGCGGCGGGGCCAAGCTGCTCCTGTCGGGCCAGCACGACCTACCGGCCGTCACCGAGCAGGCCCTTGCCGGCGTGCAGCGCGTCGTCGTCGTCGGCGGGTACGGCGTGGTGGGAGAGGCCGTCGAGGCCCACCTGCGCCGGCTCGTCGGGCCGGACGGGGTGCGCCGCGTGTCGGGCGCCGACCGGGGCGGCACGGCCGCGTCGGTGGCCCGGGCGTTTCCCTCGGCCGGCCGGCGCCTGCTCGTCGGCCAGGGTGACGCGAACCTCGTCGACGCGGTCGCTGCCGGCTGGGTCGCCGCGCGGTCCGGCGGCCCGGTGCTGTACGCGGGCCGCGACGCCCCCGGTGCGGGCACGGACCGCTGGCTGCGGCTCGGCGGCTTGCGTCCCGAGGGTGCCGCGAGCGAACCGGCCACCCGTCTCGTCGGCGGCGTGAACGTGCTGTCGGGCGCGCTCGTGACCGCGCTCGAGGCCCGCTACGAGGAGGCTCGGCGCGGCGGCCCGCGGCCCGAGCTGCGCGGCGTGTGGATCCACCTTTTCGACCCCACGCTGAAGTCGCGTTCGGGCGTAAACGCCGTGCTCGACGCGGCGGTACGTGCCAACCTCAACACCGTGGTAGTGCAGGTCGCCCGCCGCCAGGACGCCTACTACCGGTCCTCGGTCTTGCCGCGGACCCCGGACCCCGAGCTGCCGGCCGACTTCGACCTGCTCGCCCACGTCGTGCCGGCCGCCCACGACCGGGGGCTGGCCGTCCACGCGTGGATGTCGACCCTTCCGGCCTACCACAGTGTCTACGACCACCTGCCGCTGCCGCCCGACCACGTCTGGGCCCGTCACGGACCGCACACCGCCGACCCCTGGACGACACGCAGCCACACCGGCGCGCCCAGCACCTACCTCGACCCGGGCGTGCCCGCCGTCCAGGACCACGTGGCCGCCGCCCTGGCCGAGATCGCGGCCGGCTACGACGTGGACGCCGTGCACATCGACTACCTCCGCTACGACGGCGAGCAGTGGGGCTACCACCCGACCGCCGTTCACCGCTACGGGGTGCTGACCGGGCAGGCCGGCACCCCCGCGCCGTCCGACCCGGTGTGGGGCCAGTGGCGGCGCCGGCAGACGCGCGACCTCGCGCGGCGGGTGTTCCTCGAGGTCGCCGCCGTGGACCCCGACGTCGCCGTGTCAATCGCGGCCAGCACGATGGGCGCGGGTCCGGGGAGCAGCGGCGGCTATCCCAACACCCGCACGTTCCGCGACGTCTTCCAGGACTGGCCGGCCTGGCTGGCCGACGGCACGATCGACGCGGCGTTCCCGATGAACTACTTCCGTGAGCACGACACCGCCCAGCGGACCTGGTTCGACGACTGGGTGTCCTTCGAGGCGCACGTGCCGCGCCCCGGCCGCGTGCTCGCCGTCGGGCAGGCCAGCTACCTCAACTCGGTCGAGGGCTCCCTGGCACAGCTCGCCCGCGCCCGCGGTTCCAGCGACGGCGTCGTGCTCTACAGCTACCAGCAGACCACCGCGTCGGGGCACCCTGGGGCGCTGCTCGCCGCCCTCCCGCACAGGCTGTTCGTCGACCCGGCGCCGGCGCCGGCCCTCGCGCGCCACTCGTCGCCCGCCGGCCATCTGGTCGTCGTCGCCGCCGACGGCGTGCAGGTCCGCATCGCACCGGAGGGCGGGGGGCCGGCACCACCCGCCGTGCTTGCTGACGGGACGGGCCGCGCCGGCTTCCTTCACCTCGCTCCCGGCCGCTGGATCGTGACCGCTCCGGGCTTTGCCCCCGCGACCGTGACCATCACCACCCGCCAGGTCGCAACCGTCACCCTGCGGGCCGATCCGTCCTGACCCCCAACCGCTCGAGGTCACGCAGGCGGGCAGCCCCCGGTGCCGCGCTGATCTACCGCAAGAAGGCTGGCGTCGCGGTCGCACGGGATGTGCAGCCGATGCGCTATGGTCGCCCGGCCCGACGGCCGAATGGGGGGGACATGACCGGCATCTGGAGTGAACCGGCAGGGCGGCGCGGGCGCCTGCGCCGCGCCGTTGTGGTGGTCGTCGTCGCGAGCCTCGCAGCGGCGCTGGCGCCCCCGACGTCGCAGGCGCAGAGCGTGCCGGCGGTGTCGAAGGCGGTCGTCCAGGAGTCCCCGGACTACTGGACCGAGACGCTCGCCGACCCCCTCGACTACGCCAACCGCGAGGACGAGCCGCCCGACCCCGCGCACGGCAACGTGCGCCCCCGCAGGGAGGGCGGGGCGCTGCGGTGGACCAAGACCACGACGATGAACGTGGGGTTGCTGTTCGCCGGCTACGCCCCGTCGGCGTTCGCGATCGGTAGGGAGGGGCTCGCCAACCCCGTCGACGCCGCGCGGTACACGCACCTGTCGCTGCGCCTCTACGCCGAGCGGGGAGGGGCCGCCGAGATCTTCTGGGACAACTGCGGTCCCGACGCCGGCCGGTGCACGAACAGGGTGGGGTTCACCCTCCAGCCCGGGTGGCGCCACTACACCATCGACCTTCGACCGGGCGGCTGGTCGGGGCGGCCCGTGGAGATCCGGCTCGCGGTGGCCGGCGACGGCACGCCGACGACCATGGCCCTCGACTGGGCCCGCCTGTACCAGCCGGGCGAGCGGGTCACCGTCAGCTACACCGGCGGCACGCTGCACTGGGACGCCGACGCCGACCGGGCGAACAACCGCCCGGACGAGCCAGGGTGGGGCGTCCTGCACACCGGCGGCGGCACCGCGACCTTTCCCGCCGACGCCTTCCCGGCGGGGGAGTACCGGTTCTACGCCGACAGTGGTCCCTCGAGCGCACCGCTGCTCGTGGACGCCCCCGTGCCGGTGTTCTCGGCACCCCACGAGCGGGGCGGCGCCGACTACGCCGCGACGGTCACCGGCGACGCGTGGGACTTCCGGCAGCCGACCGACATCGCGGAGATCGGCAACGCGACGGACGTGCGGTTCGAGAACGGGACCCTCCACGCCCGCAACACGAGCGGTGACCCGTACCTCGTCCTGCGCACCGGAGCGCCGATCGACACCGCGCGCTTCCACCGGCTGACGGTGCGGACGACGCTCGAGGGGCCGTTCGACCTCAGCTTCTCGCCGGGAGGCGGCTCGCACGGGCGTTTCCTGTGGCGTCACGTCGGCCAGGGGCCGACGCCGTTCCTTTACGACTCCCGGGAGATCGTCGTCTACCCGGGCGTGGAGACCTACACCCTCGACCTCCACACGAAGCCGCCCGAGGCGATCAGCCCCGCCGGCAGCCCGCACCGCAGCGGCTGGGTCGGAGCGGTCGAACGGTTCCGTTACGACCCGAACGAAGACCCCGGCCCGCGCCGGTGGACGGTGAGCGAGATCAGCCTCCGCGCCGATCACGAGACCGTCGACGACGCCTTCCCCGTCGTGTGGCGCGACACCTCCGCGGGCCGCGACCGCCCGACCCGGGTCTCGCTCTACTACACCCCCGTGCGCGGCGCCACGGACGGGCAGCTCATCGCCGCCGGGCTGCGCCAGGCTCCTGGCGAGAACACCTACCGCTGGGACACCAGCGGCGTCCCGAGTGGGCGCTACTGGGTGTACGCCGTCGCGGAGCGGGACAACGGCACCGTCGGCCGGCGTTTCGCGTCGGGGCCGCTGCGGGTGACGGGGACGTACCGCGACCCGCTCATCGCGCGGGCATGCCCACCGGAAGCCATACCGCCTGCCGGGTTCACCGACGTGAGTCCCGCCAACCTTCACGCCGGCGCGATCAGCTGCACGGTCGCCTACGGCCTCGCCCGCGGGCTCGGGCCGACGACGTACGGGCCGGCCGCCGGCGTGCGCCGCGACCAGATGGCGTCGTTCGTCGGCCGTCTGCTCGAGGAGGCGGGCGTCGTCCTCGAGGCCTCCGGCAGCCACTTCACCGACACGGCGGGAAACGTCCACGCCGACCGCATCGACGCGCTCGCCCAGGCGGGCATCGTCGTCGGCGTGCGCCCCGGCGAGTACGGCCCGCGCGCGCGGGTGACGCGGGACCAGATGGCGTCGTTTCTCGTCCGCGCCTACGAGCTCGCCGCCGCCCGTGGGCTGCCCGCGCCCGCGCACGGCTTCGGCGACGTCGCGGGCAACGTGCACGAGCCCGCCATCGCGAAGGCGGCCGCCGCGGGCTTCGCCGTTGGGGTGAGCCCGAACGCCTACGGACCGCGGCGCCCCGTTCGGCGCGACCAGATGGCCTCCTTCCTCGCCCGCGTGCTCAGCCGCCTCGTCGAGGACGGGATCGTGGACGCGCGGGGCTGACCCGCGAGCGCTCGCTCCTCGGGTGCCCGGCGTTGGCGTAGCCTTTCGCGCCATGCTCGCCGTAACCGCCGCGCGCGCCACCCCCGACGACCCGCTCGCCGCGCTCGAGGTGGGCGAACATCCTGAGCCGAGCCCGCCCGACGGCTGGGAGGTCGTCGAGGTGCGCGCCGCCGCGCTCAACCATCACGACCTCTGGACGCTGCGCGGCGTCGGCGTCAGCGCGGACCGTCTGCCGATCGTGCTCGGTTGCGACGCGGCAGGGATCACGACCGACGGCCGGGAGGTCATCGTCCACGCGGTGATCGCCACGCCGGGCTGGCCTGATGAGACGCTGGCCCCCGACATGTCCATCCTGTCCGAGCGTCACGACGGCACCCACGCGGAGCGCGTGGCCGTGCCGAGCCGCAACCTCGTCGACAAGCCCCCCCAACTGTCCTTCGCCGAGGCCGCGTGCCTGCCGACCGCCTGGTTGACCGCCTACCGCATGCTCTTCGTCAAGGCCCGCGTGCGTCCCGGGAGCCGGGTCCTCGTCCAGGGCGCGGGCGGAGGGGTGTCGACAGCGGCACTGCTCCTCGGCCGGGCGGCGGGTGTGCGCATGTACGTCACGAGCCGCGACGAGGGCAAGCGGGTGCGCGCCGAGGAGCTCGGCGCGCACGCGGCGCTCGCGCCAGGTCAACGGTTGCCAGAGCGCGTCGACGCGGTCATCGAGACGGTCGGAGAGGCGACCTTCGGCCACTCGCTGCGCAGCTTGGAGCGGGGTGGCACGGTCGTGGTCGCCGGCGCCACCACGGGCTGGAACCCGCCGGCGGAGCTCAATCGCGTCTTCGCCCGCCAGTTGCGCGTCGTCGGGTCGACGATGGGAACGCGCGCCGAGCTCGTCGACCTCGTGCGCTTCCTCACCGACTCGGACGTGCGCCCGCCCGTCGACGCGCAGGTGCCGCTGCGCGACGCCCGCGAGGCGTACATGCGCATGGCCGAAGGCGAGCTCTTCGGCAAGCAAGTGCTCGTGCCCTGACGCGTGGGGCGGGCCCTATGGGGCGCGCGGCAGGCCGAGGGCGGCGAGCAGCGCCTTCATCCAGGGCCCGAGGTCGGAGGGCGTGCGGGCCGAGATGAGGTTGCCGTCGACGACGCAGGGCTCGTCGACCCAGTCGGCGCCGGCGTTCACCATGTCGTCGCGGATCGCGCCGACGCTCGTCGCCCGCCGCCCCTTGATGATGCCCGCGGAGATCGGCACCCAGCCGGCGTGACAGATGAACGCGATCGGCTTCAGCGCGGCGTCGAAGTCCTCGACGAGCGCGCGGACCGCCGGGGACCTCCGCAGCTGGTCGGGAGCGAAACCCCCCGGGATGACGAGCGCGTCGAAGTCCTCGCCGTCCACCTGGTCCACGGTCGTGTCGACCTCGACGGGACCGTGGCCCCTCTTGCCCGTCACCGGGTCGGCGGTCAGCCCGGCGACGGTCACCGCGACGTCCTCCTCGCGCAACCGGTAAACGGGATAGAGCAGCTCCATGTCCTCGAAGAGGTCCGCGGCCAGGACGAGCACGTGAGGTTGTGTGCGCATGCGTTCGGTGTACCCGCCCGCTGCCGTCGTCACGCCGCCGCGCATGGACGTCGGCGTCGATGCCCGGTCGGGCCGGTGTCGAGCTTGAGGATGTCCGGGCGCAGGCGTTCCTCGCGCTCGTCGACGCTGCGTGCGCCGACGCGACGCAGGCCCACGCCCGGGTCCTGCCGCTCAGCGTGCCTCGAGGCCCTCGTAGAGCTCCACCGTGCTGCGGGCGATCGCCGTCCAGCTGAAGTGCTCGACGGCCCGCGCGCGGCCCGCCCGGCCCATGGCCCGCGCGCGGCCCGGATCATTGACGACCCTGTCGATCGCGGCCGCGAGGTCCCGGGCGAACCGCTCCGGATCCGCGGGTGAGCCGAACGCGTCGTCCCCCGGCTCGAATGCGACGAGGTGCCCGGTCTCGCCCTCGACGACCACCTCAGGGATGCCGCCCACGGCCGATGCGACGACGGGGGCCTCACACGCCATGGCCTCGACGTTGACGAGGCCGAACGGCTCGTAGATCGACGGGCAGCAGAACACCGTGGCGTGGCTGAGCAGCTGCACGACGTCGGGTCTTGGGAGCATCTCGTCGATCCACACGACCTCCCGCCCGCCGCGCAGCGCCTCGACCCGCCCACGCACCTCGTCGGCGAGCGCGGGGGTGTCCGGGGCGCCGGCGCAGAGCACCACCTGGATGTGCGGCGCGAGGCGGGCTGCGGCGTCGAGCAGGTGCACGATGCCCTTCTGGCGGGTGATCCTGCCCACGAACATGACCGACGGCCGCTCGGGGTCGACGCCGTGGCGCGCGAGGACGTCCGTGCGCGGGTCGGGGGCGTACACGTCGGTGTCGATGCCGTTGTGGATCACCGTCACCCGGTCGGGGTCGACGGCGGGGTAGCAGGCAAGGATGTCCCCTCGCATCTGCGCGCTCACGGCCACGACGGCGTCCGCGCCCTCCACGCCGGTGCGCTCGGCGAACCGCGACAGCGCGTAGCCACCCCCGAGCTGCTCGGCCTTCCAGGGGCGCAGCGGCTCGAGGCTGTGCGTCGTCACGACGTGCGGGACGTCGTGGGCGAGCTTCGCGAGGTGGCCCGCGAGGTTCGCGTACCACGTGTGGCTGTGGACGACGTCGCAGCCGTCCACGCCGGCGACCATCGCGAGGTCGACCGAGAGGTGGCGCAGCGCCTCGACGTGCGGCGCGTCCCCGCTCAGCGCATCCCATGGTGCGTACGCTCCCGCCACGAGCGGGTCGGTGCGCGGCGCGCCGAAGCAGTGCACGGCGACGTCGACGAGCCCGGCGAGCTCGCGAGCGAGGTGCTCGACGTGCACGCCGGCCCCCCCGTAGACCTCCGGGGGGTACTCGCGGGTCAGCAGGGCGACCCTCATCCCGGCACGTGCTGGCCCTTGCCGATGACCACGACGCCTGCCTGCGAGACCGTGAACCGCTCGCGGTCGGCGGCCGCGTCGACGCCGATGCGCGCGCCCTCGGGGATGCGAACGTTCTTGTCGACGATCGCGTTGCGGACCACGGCGCCGCGCCCGACGTCGACGTCGTGGAGCAGCACCGACCCCTCCACCTCGGCGTGGGAGTGGACGAACACGCCGGGGGACAGCACCGAACCCCGCACCGTGCCCCCCGACACGACCGCCCCCGGGCTCACCATCGAGCTGAGCGCGACCCCGCGGCGGTCGGGCTCGTCGAAGACGAACTTCGCCGGCGGGGTCGGCGGCACCCAGGTGTGGATCGGCCAGCGGCGGTTGTAGAGGTTGAAGATCGGATGGACGGACACGAGGTCCATGTGCGCCTCGTAGTAGGAATCGAGGGTCCCGACGTCCCGCCAGTAGGCGCGGTCGCGGTCGGTGGCGCCCGGCACGTCGTTTCCGGCGAAGTCGTAGACGTGCGCCGCGCCTGCGTCGACGAGCATGGGGATGACGCTGCCGCCGATGTCGTGCGCGCTCTGCTCGTCGCTGGCGTCGGCGGTGACCGCCTCGACGAGAACCTTCGTCGTAAAGACGTAGTTGCCCATCGAGGCGTACACGTGGTCGGGGTCACCGGGGATGGGCTCGGGGTCGTCGGGCTTCTCGCGGAACGCCGCGACGCGGGTGCCCCCGCCGCGCTCGAGCACGCCGAACTGGTTCGCCTGCTCGATCGGCATGGGGATGGCGGCGACCGTCACCCCGGCGCCGCTTGTGATGTGCTGGTCGACCATCTGCCGGGGGTCCATCCGGTAGATGTGGTCGGCACCGAAGACGCACACGTAGTCGGGGCGTTCGTCGGCGAGGAGGTTGAAGTTCTGGTAGATCGCGTCGGCCGAACCGGCGAACCAACGCGGGCCGCGGCGCATCTGCGCGGGGACCGGGACGACATAGTTGCCGAGCAGCGGCGACAGGCGCCAGGTGGTCGCGATGTGGCGGTCGAGGCTGTGGCTCTTGTACTGGGTGAGCACGACGACGCGCCGCAGGTCACCGTTGATGAGGTTGGACAGGGCGAAGTCGATGAGCCGGTAGACCCCGCCGAACGGCACGGCCGGCTTGGCACGGTCAGCGGTCAGCGGGGCGAGGCGCCGGCCCTCACCGCCGGCGAGGACGATGGCGAGCACGTCGGGCTGGTCTGGCACGGCCTCACCCTAGCGAACTAGCGACCGAGCGGCGCCAGGGGTCACGCGAAGTTCGCGGCGAGGTCCTCGACGAGGCGTTCGAGCTCGGCGGGGCCGGTGACCGCGTGCTGGGTCACCCGCCGCCCGTGGTCGCGGAGGCTGCGAAGGTCTCCGAGCGCCTGGGCGCGCACGAGCGTGGCGAAGTCGTAGTCCCGGCCGGGGATGGCGGGCCCGGCGGGGGGCGCGTCGACGATCTGCAACGCCACCACGGTGGCGGGTCCGCCTTTGTGCAGCTGCCCGGTCGAGTGCAGGAAGCGCGGGCCCCACCCGACGGTCGTCGCGACGCGGCGACGGTCGCGCACGATGCCCCGCAGGCGCGCGAGCGCGGCGCCGTAGTCGGCGCGGGCCGGCAGGTAGGCCTGCAGGGCGAGGTAGTCGCCGGGCTTCAGCGTGTCGAGCAGCGCAGCGACGTCACCCCTCTCGGGCTCGGGCAGTCGCCCGCCGGCGTACTCGGCGAGCACCATCCGGGTGTTCGTCTTCGACTCGGTGACGTTCGGCTCGTCGAAGGGGTTCACGCCGAGCACCGCACCAGCGAGCGCGGTGGCGATCTCCCACTGCACGAACGCCCCGCCCAGCGCCGTTCGCTCGTCGAGGTCGAGGGTGAGCACCGGCTGGCCGGCGTCGGCGAGCGCGGTCGTGTCGGGGCCGACACCGCCGAGGCGGTAGGCGACGAACGCCCGGTCTTCCCCGTAGACCTCCGGCCCGCCGGGCGGCTCACCGACGACGGGCACGATGCCGACGCCGTTCTTGCCGGTGGACTCAGCGACGAGCTGCTCGACCCAGTCGCCGAGGGACGCGACCGGGTCGGGCAGCAGGAGGGTGAGCTTGTCCCGGCCGCGGCGGGCAAGACCGCCCATGAAGGCGGCGAGCTGCGCGGCTGGGTTGTCCTCGAGGGCCACGCCGGGTCCGCACCGTCGCGCCATCGCGCCACCCGACTCCCACACCGCGTCGATGTCCACGCCGACGAGGGCGGCCGGCAGCATCCCGAACAGCGACAGCGCCGAGTAGCGCCCGCCGATGTCGGGCCGGTTGTTCCACACCGCCCGCCACCCCTCGCCGCGCGCCTGGGCGTCGAGGTCCGAGCCGGGATCGGTGATCGCCGCGAGGTGCGCGGGCCCGGGGACCAGCGCGGCCGCGTGGGCAGCGACCGCCCGGGTCTCCTCGGTGGTCCCCGACTTGCTCGACACCACGACGAGCGTGTTCGTGAGGTCGCTGTCGTCGAGGGCGGCGGCGATCGCCTCGGGGTGCGTGGAGTCGAGGACGGTCAGCTGCGACGCGGCTGCCTCCCCCGCGAAGGTCCGGCTGAAGACCTCCGGTGCGAGGCTCGAGCCGCCCATGCCGGCGAGGACCACCCGCGCCAGCCCGTCGGCGCGCACCGCCCTGGCGAACACCGGCAGCCGCTCGCGCCACTCCGGATGGCCGCCGACGACGTCGAGCCATCCGAGGCGCTCCATGATGTCCTGCTGAACCCCCGGGCTCATCGACCACACCGCGGGGTCGCGGTGGAACAGGCGGCTGACGGCGTCGAGCTCCCCCAGCTCCCTGAGCGCCTGCCGGATGGGCTCGAGGCGCATGAGCACGGCGGTGTCGGGCGCGGCCGTCATGCCGCCGTACCGCGTGGGTGGCGGATCGCCGCCGTGTCGGGGAAGTCTGGCGTTCGCTGTAGGGGATGTGGCAGCCGGGCAGCCGACCGCCATGCGCGTGAGGTAGCCATGGCCGGAGCCTAGCGGTGGCAGGCTCGGGGGGCGATCGACGGGTTTGAAGGGAGCGAGCATGCGGGTGGCGCGCTGGCGCGACGGGACGGGAACGGAGTGGGTTGGCACGCTCGAGGAAGCGCGCCTGCAGCCCGTGGAGCGGGTCGAGGGAGCCCGGCAGGGCGACGCCGCGGTGGTTGCGCTGGCGAGCGCCGGCGCCCGACCGGGCCTTGCGGGTCCACCCGTCGACCCTGGCGGCGTCCGCCTCCTCGCGCCAGTGCGCCAGCCCCCTTCGGTCCGCGACTTCTCCGCCTTCGAGCAGCACGTCGCCACGGCACGCGCCGCCCGCGGCGAGGCCGTCCCCGCCGAGTGGTACGACCTGCCGGTCTTCTACTTCTCCAATCCCCACGCGGTGCACGGCCCCGACGAGGAGGTGCTGCGGCCGCAGACCACGAAGCTCGACTACGAGCTCGAGGTCGCCGCGGTGATCGGCCGGGACGGGCGCGACCTCGACGAGGCGGGCGCCCTCGCGGCCATCGCCGGCTACACGATCTTCAACGACCTGTCCGCCCGTGACGTCCAGGCCCGCGAGATGCGGGTCGGGCTCGGCCCCGCGAAGGGCAAGGACTTCGCGAGCGTGCTCGGGCCGGTGCTCGTCACCCCCGACGAGCTCGACGGCAGCCGCCTGCGCCCACGCGCGGCGATGATCGCCCGTGTGAACGGGGTGGAGTGGTCACGCGGGGAGCTCGCCGACCTGCACCACACGTTCGCCGACATGATCGTGCACGCCTCCCGCGACGCGGTCGTCCGCGCCGGCGACGTGATCGGGTCGGGCACGGTCGGGACCGGGTGCATCCTCGAGCTCGCCGCCGCGCACGGCGCGGAGCGCTACCCCTGGTTGGCCCCCGGTGACGTCGTCGAGCTCGAGGTCGCCGGCATCGGGGTGCTGCGCACGCCGATAGCCGGCTAGTGGGGCTCCGGCCCGGGTCGGGGCGGGCGCCCGCGGGTCGGCGCTCGTCTACCCTTGGGTCGTCGAGGGAGGCTGCGAGATGCCGTACTACCGTCGCGTGGGTGAGGTTCCCCGCAAGCGCCACACGCAGTTTCGGCGGCCCGACGGGGGGCTGTACGCCGAGGAGCTCGTCGGGGCGGAGGGCTTCTCCTCCGACGCGGCGCTGCTCTACCATCAGCGGATCCCCACGGCCATCGTGGCGGCGGAGGCGCTGTCCGCCGAGCCGGACCGGCTCACGCCGAACCATCCTCTGAAGCCCCGCCACCTGCGCACCCACGCGTTGAAGACGGGCGGCGACGCCGTGGGCGGGCGCCAGCTGCTGCTCGCGAACGACGACGTGCGGATCTCCTACGCCGCGGTCGACACCGCGAGCCCGCTGTACCGCAACGCCGTCGGGGACGAGCTCGTCTACGTCGAGTCGGGCACGCTCACCCTCGAGAGCGTCTACGGGTCCCTGCCCGCCGGGGCCGGCGACTACGTCATCGTCCCCGCATCGGTCACGCACCGCTGGGTGCCCAACGCCGCCGGCGGCGCCCCGGCGCGCCTGCTCGTCGTCGAGGCCACCGGCCACGTCACGACGCCCGACCGCTACCTCTCCAAGCGCGGGCAGTTCCTCGAGCACGCGCCCTACCACGAGCGCGACCTGCGCGCCCCCGGGGAGCCGCTGATCGTCGAGGACGGAGAGACCGACGTCGTCGTGCGCCACCGTGTCGGCCTGACCCGGTTCACGTACGCCGCGCACCCCTTCGACGTCGTCGGCTGGGACGGATGCCTGTACCCCTATGCGTTCAACATCGCCGACTTCGAGCCGATCACCGGCCGGATCCACCAGCCCCCGCCGGTGCACCAGACCTTCGCGGGGCCCCGGTTCGTCGTGTGCAGCTTCGTGCCGCGCATGTTCGACTACCACCCGCAGGCCGTCCCCGCGCCGTACAACCACGCGAACGTCGACTCCGACGAGGTCCTGTTCTACGTCGGGGGCAACTTCATGAGCCGGGTGGGCGCGGGCATCGAGCTCGGGTCCGCCACCCTGCACCCGGCCGGGCTCACCCACGGACCGCAGCCGGGCAGCGTGGAGGCCTCGATCGGCAAGGAGGCCACGGACGAGACCGCCGTCATGATCGACACGTTCCGCCCCCTCCACCTCGGCCCGGCGGCGCGCTCCTGCGAGGACGAGGGCTACGCCTGGTCCTGGGCGCGCGGCCTCGCGGCCGGCGAAGCCGCCCCGCCCGAGTCGATCGCCTGACCCGAGCCCGCCCGGGGGGCGAAGGTGCCAAGGCGCAGGCGCAGCGCCGCTGTCAGGGTGGGGGAGCGGCGGACCCGGAGCCAGCGCACAAGGTGGTCGTTCGGGAAGAACTCCTGCCAGTCGCGGCCGCGCGGGTCGCGGCCGAGCACGGGCTCGAGCGCGTCGAGGGACGGCTCCAGCGGCCCGAGCAGCGAGCCGTCGAGGCGCAGCTCGAGGTCGACCCACACGGGGTCGGCCATGGGGGGCCGTCCGGCCCAGGCGCCGTCGAGGCGCTCCCGCCACGCGCGCTTGTCCTCGCGCCGCCCCGGCTGCGGCAAACGGTACCCGGTGGCGTCGAGCAGGACGGGCCCCGGCGCTCGGCGCCGCCGCAGCGTCGCGACGCCGAGCGGCTCGATCACCACGCCGGGGAAGGTCCCGTCCCGGCGGGTGGCAAGGACGGCGTCGAGGCCCGCGAACCCCTTGCGGCAGACGCCGGCGTCGCGCAGGCCGGCGAGCGTCTCCTCGGCGAGGGTGTCGAGGTCGACCCACCGTGCCGGCGGGAGGGTGAACGCCAGGGCGATGCCGTCCGCCGGCGGAGCACCCGCGGCTGCCGTGCTGACGCGCTCGCGCCACGCCGGCCCGGAGCCGCCCCGGCCACGGCCGGTGGGGCGCCCGGCGACGTGGATGGCGGTGCTCACACCGGCGTCTCCGTCGCGGCCGCGCGGTCGGGGGGACGAACGCCGCGGCGAACCACGCCTCAGTCGGTGCGGTCGGTGCCCTCGGCCGCCGCGTCGAGGACGGCGATGAGCATGGGGTCGACGACGAGCTCTCCGTCGTCTCGGCCCGGCTCCCGCCGCAGGCGCCAGCCCACCGCGGTGGCGATGTACACCCGCAGCAGCCCGTCGCCGTCCCGGCCGATGACGACCGTGCGCGTGGCGTGCGCGACACGCAGCGGGAGCGATCTCGCGGAGGTGTAGACGGTCATCACCCGACTCTTCGACACGCAGCGGTCTCCGATTGAGTAACGAGCGGGACGCCTTGACGGTTCGGGTCGCTTCGGCTCAGCGGCCGAGGAGGACCCAGGCGATCCAGCACCCGATCATCATGACGCCGACGCCGAGCTCGACGAGCGCGCCGAGGCCGAACCCGATGACGACGCCCACGGTGACCTGCCAGGCGGCGCGCGGGTCGCGGAGGCGGGCGGTCTCGGCCAGCCACACACCACCGACCGCCCCGACGGGCAGGCCGAGGACGGGTATGACGACGAAGCCGACGACCGCACCGACCAGGCCCGCCAGCAGGCTCGTGGTGGGCGCACCACGGCGTGTGCCGCCCCGGTGGGGCAGCACGAGCTTCGCGACCGTGCCGACCAGGGCGAGCACGCTCATGGCGGCGAACGCGACCCTACCCACGGTGCCGAACCCCGCGATCAACCCGTACACGAGCCCGGCCGCCCACACCAACGCGAGACCGGGCCACACGGGGACGACCGTGCCGGCCAGTCCGGTGAGCATGACAAGGCCGACGAGGACGACACCGAGGAGGCTCACCACCGCCCCCGGCCCCAGGTGGTCATGCCGCGCAGGATGCCAGACCGCCGGTGCGCCCGCGCGCCGCAGCATCGACGTCGCCGAGCCGGCGCCATCGTTCGGCGGCGACTGCGCCACGGCCCTGCGCGAACTCGCCGGCACCTACGATCGACGGATCATCGAGATCGTCGAGCAGGGCCGCGCCGGCGTCGACACGCTCGTCGAGCCGGGCCGCGGCTGCCCGACCCCATAGGAGGAGCAGCATGTTCCTGCGCATCGTGCAGGCCCGATGCACCGACGAGCAGGCGGTGCGCCGGCTGTGGAAGGAATGGGCCGACGCCGCCGCGACGATCTCCGGATGGCTGGGCTCCACCGGTGGGGTCACCCGCGAGGGGACCTTGTTCCTGCTGTCGCGCTACGACTCCGCGCAGGCCGCCCGCGCACACGCCGACAGCGCGCAACACGCCGCGTGGCTCGAGGCGGCGGGCGCCGGCCTCGACGGGGCCCCGACCGTCCGGGAGACCGCCGACGTGCACGCCGTCGGCGACCCCGAACCGGCCGAGGCCGGCTTCCTCCAGATCATGGAGGCCCGGGTGGCCGACCGCCGACGGTGGGAGGAGATCGAGGAGGGTCTGGCCGACGCGTTCACCGCACACCGGCCGGACTTCGTCGGGGGCTACCGGGCATGGGTCTCCGCCGATCGGGTCTGCGCGGTGGACTACTTCACGTCCGAAGCCGAAGCCCGCGCAGGCGAGGCCAAGCCCCCGCCGCCGGATCTTCAGGCGGGGTTCGAGCAGTGGATCGCCATGCTCGACGAGATCGTCTGGCACAACATCGCCGACCCCTGGATCGCCACCGTCCCGTGACCCCGGGCGCCGGCCTCGGCCTGTTGTGCCCGGACCGGCCAGACGTGCGCGGTGCGGTGCCAGCCGCGAGCGTTCACGGGGCGATGGAAGCCGTCTCGGCGCAGATGAAGTCGACGACGTCGGTCAGCCGTTGGCGTCGCGCGAATGTGCGGCGCTGGCGCCGCGCGCCGGTTCCCCGCGCGAACGCCGCTCCGACGAGCTCCGCCACCTCCGCGTCGTCGCCTGCCTCCTCCAGGGCGGGGCGCACGTAGTCGACGAAGGACGCGATGAGGCCAGCCGCCGGCACGGCCCGGACCGCCACGACGTCGGCGAGGTCGTCTTCGAGGCCGTAGCGGGCGGCGCGCCACTTCGCCCCCCGGATGACCTCCGTGCGCACAGGCGGGGGAGGATCCCCACGCACGACCTGCTCCTGGCAGGTGCGCGCGAGCGCACGGGTGAGGGCGGCCTGGAGGACCGCCTCGTCGACGGTCGTGCAGGCGTCGGCGACGCGGAACTCGAGCGTCGCCTGGTGGGCCGACGGGCGCACGTCGTAGTAGATCTGGCCGGCGTCGAGGATGGCGCCGGTCACCACGAGCGCCTCGGTCACCGCGTCGTACTCGGCCGCCGACGAGAAACACTCAGGCACGTCGGTCGTCGGCCAGTGCCTCCAAAGGATGGAGCGGTAGCTCGCGTACCCCGTGTCGATGCGCGACCAGTACGGTGAGCTCGCCGAGAGCGCGAGCAGCGCGGGAAGCCACAACCGGGCGTGGTTGCCGACGGCGACGGCGAGATCCCGGTCGGGGATGCCGACGTGGACGTGCAGGCCGCACGTCGACTGCTCGCGGGCGACCTGCTGATGGAGCTGCCCGATCGCCTCGTAGCGCGGCGTGGCGGTGATCTTCGCGGTTCGCCAGTCGGACAGCGGGAGGGTGCCGGCAGCGGCGATCCGGCTGCCCGCGGCGGCGGCGGCACGAGCCGCCGACGCCCGCAAGCGCTCGAGCTCGGCACGGACCTCTTCGAGGGTCGTGCACACCGCCGTGGTCGTCTCCACCATGTCACGGTGGAGCTCAGGCTCGACGTCGGCGTCGTCGAGCCCCTCGGTCGCGGGGCCGCGGGTTACCGCGTCGACGACGTGGAACTCCTCTTCGACGCCGATGGTCAGGGCAGCCATCAGTGGTCCAGCAGCCGCCGGATGGTCTCGGCGAACACCGCGACGCCCGCCGGCAGGGCGTCCTCGTCCAGATCGAAGTCGGGGCTGTGGTGGGGCGCGACGAAGCCTTTTGCGTCGTTGCGCACCCCGAGGCGGAACATGCACACCGGCGCCCCGCGCTCCCTGAAGGCGAAGAAGTCCTCCGCCCCGAGGGACGGGTCGGGGTCGAGGACGACGCGCTCGTCGCCGAGCACCGCACGTGCGGCACGCTCGACGATGGTGGTGAGCGCCGGATCGTTGAAGCCGGCCGGGTAGCCGCGCTCGACGCTGACCGTCGCCGTGGCGCGATGGGTCGCGCACACGGCGCGCGCGACCTCATCGACGCGCCGCAGCAGCAGGTCACGGATCTCTGGGTGCGACGCGCGCATCGTCGCCCCGAGCACGACCGACGGAGCGATGACGTTGGGTTTCGTGCCGCCGTGGATCGTGCCGAACGTCACGACGGCCGGCTTGACGGGGTCGACTTCCCGGGTGACGACGTGGGCCACGGCCATGACGATCTGGGCGGCGATCGGCACGGGATCCACCGCGGTGTCCGGATGAGCCGCGTGCCCACCGACCCCCCGCACGGTGATCGCCACGTTGTCCGTCGAGCCGCTCACCGCGCCGCTGCGCAGCCCCACGACCCCGGCGGGATGGTGGCTCGACACGTGCAGGGCGACGATCGCCTGGGGCTCGGGGTCGTCGAGTGCGCCGGCGGCGACCATCGGGGCCGCGCCGCCACTGCCTTCCTCCGCGGGCTGGAAGTACAGGGCGACGGTGCCCGGCAGGGCCTCGACCGACACGAGCAGCTCGGCCAGTCCGAGCAGGACCGCGACGTGGGCGTCGTGGCCGCACGCGTGGGACACGCCGTCGACCTCCGACCGGTAGCCCTCGCGCCCCGCGGCCTCGGGGATCGGCAGGGCATCCATGTCGGCGCGCACGCCCACGCACCCGCCCTCCGCGCCACGGATCACTCCGACGACCCCGGTGGAGGCGATCCTCCTGTGCGGCACGCCGAGGTCTGTCAGCACCGACTCCACGTAGGCGGCCGTGCGGTGCTCCTCGAAGGCGAGCTCGGGGCAGCGGTGCAACGCTCGGCGATGCGCGCGTAGCCGTCCCCGCAGGTCGTCCGCCGCAGCGGACACGGCAGCGGTGTCGAAACGCAACGTCGTGCTCCTCCTCTTACCGCTGTCGCAGATCACCGTGACCACGCGGGAGTGCCCCGTCGGAGGTCCTTGCAATCCAACGGGTTTGGATGGGTGCGCGGATGGCGACACAAATGGGCATGGACATGCCCGAGGATCTCCTGGACCTCTACTTCGCCGACCTGGGCGACCAGCCCCTTCTCTCGCGGGAGGAGGAGACGCTCCTTGCGCAGCAGATCGAAGCGGGCCGCGAAGCCGACGAGCGGCTCGCCACGGACCGTGACATCGATGACGCCACCCGGGCGGGACTCGAGAGGGAGGCCGAGCGCGGACGCCGGGCCTTCGACCGCTTCGTGTCCGCCAACCTGCGGCTGGTCGTCGCGGAGGCGAGCAAGTTCGGCCGCCGCTCCCACCTCGGGCTCGACGAGCTCATCCAGGAGGGCAACCTCGGGCTCATCCGCGCCGTGGAGAAGTTCGACTGGCGGCGCGGGTTCAAGTTCTCGACCTACGCGACGTGGTGGATCCGCCAGGCCCTGCAGCGGGGCACCGCCGACAAGGAACGCACCATCCGCCTGCCCACCGCGGTGCACGCCAACCTCATGAAGGTGCGGGCCGCGCAGTCCCGGCTGCGGGCCGAGCTGGGCCGCCCGCCGTGCCTCGACGAGCTGTCCGACGCCACGCACCTCACCGAGGGCCAGATCCGCCAGGTGCTCGCGGCGGACTTCGCCGTGCTGTCCCTCGACAAGCCGATCTCCGAGGAGGACGACGCCGCCGAGCTCGGCGCCCTCGTGGCCCGCACGTGCGACACGCCCGCCGAAGAGGTCATCGACCGCCTGTTCATCGCGGGGGTCCTCGACACGGCGAAGCGTGAGCTGCCGCAGCGCAACTGGTACGTGCTCTGCCGCCGGTACGGGCTGGAGGGGCAGGAGCCGTCGACGCTGCAGGAGGTCGCTCAGGAGCTGGGCGTCTCCCGTGAGACCGTCCGCAAGATCGAGCAGCAGGCCCTCGGGCAGCTGCAACGCGCCATCGAACAGCCGCTCAGCCCCGTGTAGGCGGAGCGCAGCGCCCCCGTCACCGCGGGGGCATGTCCCGAGAAGCGCACCTGAGGACCCGTCCAGCACGCTTCGGGAAGCGGTGAGAGGCCCAAAGTGACCAGCCCCCTCGTGCAGCTGCGGACAAGTCGGATGCAGTCGGGCGAGGACGCTCTCGTCACGCGCCTGCTCGGCAAGGGCTCGCGGAAGGGGTCCACTCTGCCCGGCAGGGCGGGCGACGTCATCCAGCACCCTCCGGTGTGGGCGAGCTTCGCGGGCATCCTCGCGATGACCGGGCCGGGGGGGCGGCGTGCGGCGCTCAGGGGAGCAGTGGGCTACGCAGCGGCGACGCTGCTGCATCTCCCGCTCAAGGGCGTCACGGGAAGAAGCCGACCACGGGGGGCCGGGCTGTTCCACCTCGGCCCGGTGACGTCGTCGTTCCCCTCCGGGCACGCAGGCAGCGACCTCGCTTTCGTCCTCGCCGCCGCGCAGGAGGCCCCCCTTCTCGCCCTGCCCCTGACCGCGGCGACCATGGTCGTGCACTGGTCGCTGGTGCGCAGCCGGTCGCATTACCCGAGCGACGTCTTCTTCGGCGGCGTGCTCGGCATCGCGGTGGTGGTGGCCATGGCGAGGGTGTGGCCGCCGGTGCGCGGGCGTTCGGGCTCCACCTCCGTGTCCCTCAGCCCCAACCACTGACGTCCGTGAGGGTCGACCGGCGCCCGTCGGCGGGCGTTTGCGTGATGACGCTCAGCGTGCCGTCGGTCTCGAGGACGACGGCTGCGACGTCGTCGATGGAAGCGACGCCCTTCTGGCGCAGCACCTGCAGGACCTCTGCGCGGGTGACCCGCTGGTGACCCAGGGCCGCGTCGAGCAGCCGGCCCTCACGGACGAGGAGGGTGGGGCGCGCCTTCACGAGCCGCTGGAAGGCCCCCATGCGCACCGACAGGAACGCGATGGCGTACTGGAGTCCAGCAAGCAGCCCGAACGCGGCGGCACCGCTCGCCAACGAGACGTTCGGCGACACCGCGACGCTGGCAAGCACCGACCCCAACGCGACGGTCACCACGAGGTCGAAGGCGTTGAGCTTCGCGAGGGCGCGCTTGCCCGACACGCGGACCACGAGGAGCAGGATGAGATAGGCGAGGGGCGCGACGACAAGGGTGCGGGCGAGGGCGGGCCAGTCTTGGAACACCATGGACGCTGCGTACCCGTCGGGGGAGCGCGTGCACCACTGCTCGGCTCTTTCTGCGTCACGTCAGCCCGTGTGTCAACCTGTCCGGTCGGGTAGGTCCCACGTATGGATGGCTCTGCTCCGTCACGAGGTGAAGATGAGCCCCGAGACGGCTCGCTCGCTTCTGCAGCTGCCCGTCACCGCAACGTCCGCCGACGTCGAGCGCTCGTTCCGGCGCTTGGCACACGCGCTCCATCCCGACCGCGGAGGGGAACACGGAGCAGCAGGCCGAGCAGCATCCCGAGGAGCCGGTTGGAACGCTCGTCGGCCTCGTGATCGGGGCGGTCTGGGTGCCAGTCGCGCGTCGAGTAGCGCAGCTGCCGGGCTGCTCGCCAGGGAGGCGGTGCACGTGGACACGGTCGTCCGCCCGACGGACGCAGAACCCGCACGAGTGGAATGAGCACGAGCAAGCGAGTCGGAGGTTTGATGCTTCACCGTTCGGACGGTTCCGCCGCGTTGGCCTGGATGGTGGTGGGCCTGGCCATTCCCGTCGTGCTGATCCTGGTGCTCGTGACCGTGATGTTCTCGCGCATCCCCACGGCAAGCGATCGGTACGCAGAGCAGGACCGTATCGCGGAGGCGGAGGCGGAGGCGGACCGCGACGAGTCAACGGCCGCCGGGGACGGGGAGCTCGCGTTCGCGCCCCTCGAGGAGCGGTCGACCATAGTGGCGCGCGACGGGCGGCCGCTCGCCGACCTGCACGGGGTCTTCAACCGACGGGTCGTGCCGCTCGAGACGGTGCCCGACCATGTCTGGCAGGCGGTGGTGGCCGCCGAAGATCGCCGCTTCTTCGACCACGGGGGCTACGACGTCCGCGCCATCGGACGTGCCGCCATGAGGAACCTCATGGCGTTCGCGGTGGTCGAGGGGGGGTCGACGCTGACCCAGCAGCTCGCGAAGACGCTCGTGGGCTCCGACGTCAGCCTCCGACGCAAGATCGCCGAGCTGCGGGCGGCCAGAGCGCTCGAGCAGCGCTACGACAAGGAGGAGCTCCTCGAGCGCTATCTCAACGAGGTGTACTTCGGCTCTGGTGCCTACGGCGTGGCCGCAGCCGCCGAGGAGTACTTCAACGTCCCCGTGCACGAGCTCCGCGTCGACCAGGCCGCGTTGCTCGCCGGGCTCATTCGGGCGCCCGCGAGCCTGAACCCTCGGCGCCAACCCGCCGCCGCCGAGGAGCGGCGCAACCAGGTCCTCGCCGACATGGTCGCGGTGGGCTACCTCGAGGATGAGGCCGCCGCAGGGGCGAGGGGCGCGCCGGTGGAGATCTTCCCGGCCCGCGACGGGCGTCACCGTGACCCCTACCTCGTCAAGGCGGTCCGGCGCGAGTTCCTCGACAACCCCGCCTTCGGTGCCGACCGCGAGGAACGCGCCCGTGCGCTGCTCACAGGGGGACTGCGCATCACCACCACCATCGACGTCGACCTGCAGCGGCAGGCCACCGCCCTGATCCGCGAGCGGTTCCCCGAGGCGCAGGGCCCGACGGCCGCCATCGCCGCGGTCGACCCGGTCAGCGGAGCGGTGCGCGCGGCCGCCTACGGGCGCCACTTCCAGGAGGCGAGGTTCAACCCGGCGACGCAGGGCCGTCGCCAGCCGGGCAGCGCGTTCAAGACGTTCGTCCTCGCTGCGGCGCTCGAACGCGGCTACCCGCTTGGCACCTCGTTGGAGGGAACGAGCGGCAGCCGCTTCGGCGTGCCGGCGACCACGGGTGACTGGGCCAGCCGGGGGGTCCGCAACTTCGCAGACGCGAGCTTCGGCACCGTCAGCGCGCGAGAGGCCCTCGTGCGCAGCGTCAACACCGCCTTCGCCGACCTCGTCCTGCGCGTCGGCCCTGAAGCGGTGCTCGACCTGACCGACCGGCTCGGCATCTCGCGCGAGGCCTACGGTGACCAGGTGAACCCGGGGATCGCGCTGGGTGGGCTGCACCGCGGCGTCAGTCCGCTGGAGATGGCGTCGGCATACGCGGTCTTCGCGAACAACGGCATCGTCACCCGTCCGCACGTCATCGCCCAGGTGGTCGACCGTCACGGGCAGGAGATCTACCGGGCCGACCCGCACGCCCGCCAGGCGCTCGAACCGCAGGTCAACGCCGCCGTGCTCGACGTGCTCACCGAGGCGGTCAGCCGGGGCACCGGCGCCCGCGCGAACGTCCCCGGCCTACAGGTCGCCGGCAAGACCGGCACGACGCAGGACAACGAGGACGTGTGGTTCGCCGGCACCACGCCCGTCCTGTCCTCCGCCGTGTGGGTCGGCCACCCCGACCGGCGCGAGCCACTCATGGGCATGAGCTCGAGCGGTACGGCCGCTCCTCTCTGGCGAGACTTCATGCAGCTCGCGCTGGGCAGGTGACCGTCGCAGCACGGCGCGCGCGACGGGGCCCGGCGGCGCAGGCGGCCGGGCGCTCTCTAGGCGCGCTGCTCACCGGTGCGAACCGAGCCCAGCTGCTTCTGGAAGCGGATGGCCGCCTGCGGGCGAGCATGGCGGGACAGGCCCCACTCGACGAGCTGGTCGAACCACCGCTGCCGGCCGGCGAGGTGCCCTGTGAGGGCGTGCAGCCGCTCGGCGTCGGGCAGCTCCGCCTCGGCGACGTCCCGGTCGTGGGGCAGCCCGTCGATGGTCGCCAGGACGTCGAGCAACGTACGGTGGACGTGCTCAGGAGCGCCGAGGGCCGGGTTGATGTGACCGTCGCGCATGCCCTCCGCGATGTCGGCCCTCACGCCGCGTATCCACGCCGCCCACGCGCGCGCGTCGGCGACCACCACCGTTTCGGTCACCATGCGGTCGCCTTGGGCTCTCCGGGGAGGCGCACACCTCTTCAACGAGGCGGGCTGGACGAACGTGACGATACGTCCCGGCCGACGCGCGGCCGATCGCGGGCGGCCACCGCTCCCGCCGGTCTCCCTCGCCAGGGTCGCCTGGGGGACCTGGGGGAGGGGAGGGGCTTCAGGCGACGAGGTAGCCGGCCGGCGTGCAACGACGTCTCACCCGCCCCCGTCATAGCCTCCGGCCGCGTGGCCGAGCACCGCCACGGCCGCGAGGAGCCCGGCGCGGGGGCTCTGCGGTTCGTCGGTGAAGAACTCGACCACGCCGACCACCGCGCGGTCGGCGATGACCGGAAAGGCGAACCCTGCACGCAACCCTTCCTCGATCGCGGCGCCGAGCCGCGGGAAGTTGGCATCCGCGACGACATCGGCGATCCACAGCGGGCGGCGCGCCTCCCACACACGTCCCGGCAGTCCCACTCCGAGGCGGAACCGCTGCCGGCAGGTGATTCTCGTGAAGGTGGGCGCACGTGACGGGCGGTCCTGCCAGACCGACGCGCATTCCAATGCCTCTCCCGACGCCAGGGGGCGCCAGAAGGCCCCGAAGCGGTAGCCGAGCGAGGCACCGAGCACCGGGAGGAGCCGCTCCGCAGCTTCGCTCGCCGACGTCACCGGCGGGTCGCGCAGGACGCCGAGCGCCTCGGCAACCGCGTCGATGTCCGCAGCGTCGGGGGCCGGCTGCGGCTGCTCCGCCGCGGGTCGAACAGCCCCCACGAGCAGTCGGCGTCCATCGTCGAGCCGCACGGAGCTCAGCATCAGCTCGACGGGCCGCTCGGTGCCGTCACGGCAACGTCCGGGAACGCGGACCGGCTGCCCGATCAGACGCTCCTCACCGGTCAGCAGGTACCGGCTGAAGCCGGCGATGTGCGCCTCCCGCAGCCGGTCGGGGATGATGGTCGTGAGACGCCGGCCGGCAAGGGCCCCCGGGTCCCAGCCGAAGAGCCGCTCCGCGGCGGGATTGGCGTGGACGATGCGGTTCGCCGGGTCCGCGACGATGATGCCCTCGGCGAGTTGATCGAGGATGGCGCCGCCTATGACCTCGTGCCCGCCGACCGGCATCTCCTCGTCCACGGTCGCAGACGAGGCCCACGCCGTCGGCTGTCCGCCGCCGAGCTGGGTCACGACCTCGCGAAGCAGCCACAACCGACACTCGACGATCTCCGGCAGCGCCGGCGGGGACAGCAGCCGTCCCTGGCGGGCGAGCTCGTCGGCGCGCTCCAGCGTCGCGAGGAGGGCCGCGATTGCCTCCGCCGAGGTCGTCGGCGGGGTCAGCACGAGGTCGTGCACGGCGGTGTCGACCGCCAGCTCCCGGTCGAGCTGCACATGCAGGGCCGCCATGAGCCCCAGGTGTTCGGAGACTCCCGCGGTAACGCCCTGCGCGAAGGCCTCCAGGGCGAACTCGCGCAGCAGCGCGTCGTTGTGGCGCTGCACCGCGCGGCACAGACGCACCGGTGCACCCAGGAACCACACGGTCGCACCGGTGGGGTCCTGGCTCTCGGTGGCCTGATGAGACGGCGGCTCCTCGCCCGACGCCGGCGAGGCAGGCTCGCCGATCTCGAACCACACGACCTTGCCGTCAGGCTGGCGGTCTGCCCCCCAGCGGGATGCGAGCAGCTCGACGAGGCCGAGTCCACGCCCCGTCATGTCGTCCTGTGCGGATTCGTGCACGACCGGGACCACGGAGCTGCCGTCGTGCACCTCGACGCGCACGAGGCGGTCGTGGACGACGACGCGCAGTTGGATGTCCGACCCGGCGTGGAGGATCGAGTTGGTGACGATCTCGCTAACGAGGAGGCTGACCTCCTCGGCCAGGTCCTCCGGGTGGCGGCGGCGCACCGCATCCGCCGCGAGCAAGCGCCCACGCCGGGCGCTCGCGGGGTGCGCGGGCAGAACCGCGTGCACCTCCATGGAGACCTCCGCTCATCACACACCGCCCGCAACACACGCGCGACGCAGCGTTTCTACCCGTGCCCGAGCTTGGCAACGCGCGGGGGGTCCGCTGGCCCGACGCAACGGTAGAGTCGCCCCGTGGCCGGTCGGGAGGGGGGCGTATGATGCACGAGGGCGAACCGCCGTTCACCCGTGAGGTCGGTACGGTGCGTTGCCGGCCCTCACCGCAACTTCGGGGGAGAGTAGCCGGGGGGAGTCGCACCTTGACCAGCCGCCCGGCGGTCGACCACTGGCCAGCACGGAGATGAGGATCGACCCGGCGCAGCCGAGGCGGTTGGAGAAGAACAGGAACACGCGGGGGTTCCTTCCGGACTATGGTTCTTGGTTCCGAAGGCCGCAGGCGGCAGCTTCCGTCGGCGCAAGGACCCTGAGCCCTCTGTGCAGTTCGCCGGCGATCCCGTGCGGCGCGCCTGGGCGGGGCCTTCGTCAGGCGCGGCGGAGCCAGGCCAATGCCGGGCGGTCTCAGCGACGCGGGTGGTGCAGGTTGTCGAGACCGCCCTGGAGCACCAGGTCGACCTCGGCGAGCTTCCGCGCATACGAGCTCCGGGCGCCGAGGAGACCTCCTGCGGCTGCGGCCCCCAGCACGGGCACTCCCAGCAGCGGCAACGGGTCACCGGTGGCGATGGCGGCGCCAGCCGCGGCGATGGAGCCGCCGCCGCCCAGCACGATGCCGCTGACCGCTGCGCTCATCAGCCCCTGCCGCAGGGCGCGGCACTCCACCTCGAGGCGCACCCGCACGCTCGGCGGCCGTCCCCCCTCCGAGGGGAGCTCGACCAGCGCGAGGCCGACTTGGGTCACGTCCTCGAGCAGGCGGAGGCGGCTCAGTTTCCGACCTGCGCGCTGCAGGGAGGCCACGAGCCCCGGACGCGGACGCCACACCGAGCGGTTGCCGTCCTGCCGGCAGCGCTCGAGCAGCTTGTCCTCGAGCAGCCGGTGCACGGCCCGCTCGACCTGCGCCAGCGAACCCGGCACCGTGCGGTCGATGACGAGGTGGCGAGGCCCGACGAGGGTGCGCTGCTCGGCCCCCGCGCCGTCCAGCAAGCCCGCATGGTACTCGTCCAGCGCCTCCCGCATCAGCGCCGGCTCAAGACCGACCTCCCGGCCGATTTCGAGCAGCACCTGCTCGTCCAGCAGTTCGGACTCGCCAACCCCGCGGGTCTGCTCGAGCTCGGCCGCGCGGCGGATCACGTCAGCGGCGGCGTCGGCGGGGATGGCGGGGCGCGGCGGGCGCGCGGCGGGGCGAGGTGCGGGGGCACCGGGCGCGCGGACGGGCTCCGACGCGCCGTCGGGGGGCATCGCCTTCTGCTGGCTCTCCACGTCCTCAGCGTAGCGAGGCGCTCGCAGCCCAGTGCGGACGGGCACGGTCCGGTGGGTTTGTTTCGATCGGACCCCGCGACGGGATGGTGGCCGCTCCCATTCCGGCGTTCCGCAGTTCGTAGGCATTCTTGACGGTACGGCGTCGCGTTTGTGCTGGTCAGCTACCTGCCAGTCTTGCGTGAGCGTCGGAATCCTGTGACGTGAATGGCTCCGGATGTGCGCGCGGAGGTCAGGACGAGTGACCCGGGGTCGGTCCGGGCAGTGAGGCGACCGGGGGTGAAATCAACCCGATGAGTGGCCGGAGGGCATCGTCCCCGCAGTCACGCCGGCCTGGGGGTCGAGGACTGGCTGTGCCTGGTATGCGGCTTAGTTTTAGTGCTTGCTTCCATAATTACACTCACGTAAGTTGCGAGGTGGGCTACCGTATGGCCTCTCCCCAGGGAGGGGAGGCCATGCCGCGCACGAGCCCATACGACATCGAACTCTCCGCCGACGAGCGCGCCGAGCTCGCTCACCAAGCCCCCAGTAGAGCCCCACACACTTTGGCACCCGACCGAAGGAAGGGGAAATCCCTTGTCCAATGAAGCCGCGGTGATCGCCGCAACGGCACCAACCTTCTAGGAGATCGTGGTCATGCTTCTCATCACAGGTTTGCAGGCCTTGGTGATCGGCGTCATCGTCGGGCTCATTGTCCGCTCCGTAATGCGCGCAGAACTGCGGCGCCACGTCGGCGCTGGCGAGCGGATGTCGCGAAGCTCCTAGCCCGGCTCGCCGCAGCGCGCGGATCAGATCGGGGATCCTGACGCGCAGCCGGCCGCGTGCCAGGTCGGCCGGGCGCAGTGGGTCTGAAGGGGACTCTGGTTTACATAATGGATCTTATCGGCGTTGCCGGCACAGTGGGGGGTCGACGATCCAGTCGGCGTGCGCCATGACCGCCTGGTGATGCTCGATGACGATGACCGACTTGCCGGAGTCGACGAGCCGGTCGAGCAGGCCGAGCAGCTGCTCGACGTCGGCGAGGTGCAGGCCGGTGGTCGGCTCGTCGAGGACATAGACGCCGCCCTTGGCCGCCATGTGGGTGGCGAGCTTGAGCCGCTGCCGCTCGCCGCCGGACAACGTGGTGAGGGGCTGGCCGAGGCTGAGGTAGCCGAGCCCGACGCCGGCGAGCCGCTGGAGGATCTTGTGCTGGCCTTCGCGAACGCCTTGCGGATCGGGTCGAGCAACCCGACCGGCCCCGGGGCCGAGGTCGACGACGTGGTCGGCGATCGCGATCGTCTCCGGCACGTGCTCCACGACCAATACGGTGTTGCCCTTGTCCCGCAGCTGCAGCAGCAGGTCGTTCATCCGCTGGACGTCGTGCGGGTGCAGCCCCACGGTCGGCTCGTCGAAGACGTAGGTGACGGTCAGCGACGATCCGAGGTGGCGGATCATCTTCGTGCGCTGTTGCCTCGCCGCCTGACAGCCTGCCCGCCGGCCGGTCGAGGCTGAGGTAGCCGAGGCCGATTCCCACGAAGGAGTCGAGGGTGTGCACCAGCGCGGCGAGCAGCGGCTGCATAGGACGGCTCGTCGAGACCGCGCACCCACTCGACGAGATCGCTGATTTGCATCGCGCAGACGTCGGCGATGTTGATCCCCCTGATTTTCGACGACCGGGCCGCCTCGTTGAGCCGGGTGCCGCCGCAGTCGGGACAGGTCGTGAACGTGACCGCCCGCTCCACGAAGGCGCGGATGTGCGGCTGCATCGCCTCGACGTCCTTGGACAGGTACGACTTCTGGATCGTCGGGATCAGCCCCGCGTACGTCAGGTTGATCCCCTCGACCTTGATCGTGGTCGGCTCCTTGTGGAGAAGGTCGTGCAGTTCCTTCTTGCTGTACTTGCGGATCGGCTTGTCCGGGTCGAAGAACCCGCAGCCGCGGAAGATGCGGCGATGTTCGGCTTGCCCAGCCGGCTGAAGAGAATGCGCAGCATCGCGTTGGCGTCCGTGGCGGTGCCGACGGTGGAACGGGGGTTGGCGCCCATACGCTCCTGGTCGACGATGATCGCTGTCGTCAGGCCCTCCAGCAGGTCGACGTCGGGCCGCGCCAGCGTCGGCATGAAGCCCTGCACGAAGGCGCTGTAGGTCTCGTTGATCAGCCGCTGAGACTCCGCGGCGATCGTGTCGAACACCAGCGAGCTCTTTCCCGAGCCGGACACGCCGGCGCGGACGCGGTCCTCGACGGTGTCGACGGCAGGGACAGGTGCAGTCCGGGAATGCTGCCCACGCGCTGATGTCGGCAGCTGCCGTGGGAGACCTCCTCGTCCTCGACCGCGTCGGCGAGTGCCTGCAGGCCGTGGCGACGGGCGGGATCGGTGCATGGTCTCCTTCGCTGAGGTGGAGGGCCACTCCCCCACCGCCCCTGCGTGAGTACGTAGGTGGCCCGAGCTCCCGCATTTCCGTACCGGAGCCCGTACCTCCACGGATGTGGGGCAGGTGACCTTCCACCTACCGTGCCCTCAGAGGCCGAACCGGGGCCTCGACGACAACCACTGGAGGAGGCGGAACGTCATGACGAGCAACGAGAACGCACTGAACACCGCGTTGGTGGAGCCACCGGCCGTGGTGGAGACAACCGCGCCGGGGGCACCCTCGGGCCAGCGACGCCCGCGGTGGCAGTGGCTCGTGGGGGTGGGCGTGGTCCTTGCGATCGCTCTTGGCGGGATGTGGGCGGCGACGGCGCCAGCGCCTGTTGCCCCCACGTCACCAGCGCCTGTTGCCGGGCCGAACGAGCTCACCGACCATGCGACGCACGACTCGGGGATCGCCCGCCTCGTCCGTGAGCGCCAGGCGCGGTTCGCGACGCAGCACGACTCGGGGATCGCCCGCTTCCTGCAGGAGCGGCAGGCGCGGCTGGAGGCGCAGCACGACTCAGGGATCGCCCGCCTCCTGCGGGAACGAGAGACGACCGGCGGTGGGCACGCCGCTCGGTGACCGCGTGGGCGCCGACCGCCCCGCCGACGAGGGGCGGTCGGCGCCTTCGATGGAAGGTAGGCGGTGGGCTAGACTGGGGACGGGCATGGCGGCGACGGCCCCGGCACGCGCGGCCTGTCGATGTCGGGGGAAAGCGGCGGTGTGATGACGGGCGCGGCCGAGCAGCGGCTTTTCGTGGGCCGGGAAGCCGAGATGGCGACCTTGCTGAGCGGGCTCCAGTCGGCAAGCTCCGGGCACGGCGGGTTGTACCTGCTCGGCGGGGACCCGGGGATCGGCAAGACTCGCCTCGCGGCTGAGTTCGCCGTGAGGGCCGAGGCGGCCGCCGCCCGGGTGCTGTGGGGGCGGTGCTGGGAGGCGGGCGGGGCCCCGGCATACTGGCCGTGGATTCAATCCCTGCGCACCCTCGTGCACGGCATGGAATCGGAGGCGCTCGCGAGGATCGTCGCTGGCGGCGGGTCCGTCCTCGCCCAGCTGCTTCCTGAGCTGAGGGAACGGCTGACGGACCTACCTGATCTCGAGCCTGCTTCGCCCGAGATCGCTCGCTTCCGCTTGTTCGACACGCTCAGCGGGTTGCTGCAGCGATCAGCCGAGACAGAGCCGCTCATCCTCGTCTTCGAGGACCTCCACGCCGCCGATCCGTCCTCACTGCTGCTCCTGCAGTTCGTGGCGGCGGGCCTGAGCGCCAGCCGGCTCCTCGTGCTCGGGACGTTTCGCGACCTCGAGCTCACCCGGGAGCATCCACTCGCCGCCGCTCTGCCGGAGCTCGGCCGCGCGACCGGTACGGTCCGACTCTCGCTGACCGGGCTGAGCCAGCCCGACGTCGCCCGCTTCATCGAGACGATCACAAGCCAGAGTCCGGCGGGGGACCTCGTGTCGGCGATCCACCAGGAGACCGAGGGCAATCCCCTTTTCGTGGGCGAGGTGGTCCGGCTCCTCGCTGCTCAGGGGCAGCTGTCGGATCAACCCGACGGGCGCCGCTGGCCCATCCCGCAAGGGGTCCGGGAGGTGATCGGTCGGCGGCTGGGCCGCCTACCCGAAGACACCACCCTCATCCTGACGGTCGGTGCCGTCATCGGGCGAGACTTCACGGTCGAGGCACTCGAGCGCGTCACGGGCCGTTCCGCCGAGCAGCTGCTCGATGTCCTGCGTGACGCGGTCACGCCGCGGGTGATCGACTCTGTCCCCGAGGAGCCCGGTGCCTTTCGCTTCTCCCACACGCTGATGCGCGACACGCTGTACGACGAGCTCGGCCCCGGCGAACGCGTCCGGATCCACCGGGAAGTCGGTGAGGCGCTCGAGGTTTTGTACGCCGGCGATCCCGAGTCCCACGTCGCCGAGCTCGCGTACCACTTCTTCGAGGCAGCGCCGTCGGGAGAGGTCGGCAAGGCGGTCGACTACGCGGTCGCCGCCGGCATGCGGGCGGTCGGACTCGTCGCGTACGAGGAAGCCGTACGACTCTTCCGGATGGCCCACACACTGCTACGCGAGTCCCCCGACGAAACCCGGCGTTGCGAGGTGCTCCTGCTCCTGGGCGACGCGGAGGCGCGCGCGGGTGCAGCGGCAGCGTCGCAGGAGACGCTGCTCGAGGCGGCAGAGATCGCCACGCGCCTCGACGCCGCCGAGATGCTCGCGCGCGCCGCACTGACCTACGCCGGGAGACTGCCGTGGTTGCGGGCCTACAGCGACCGTCACATCATCCCGCTGCTGCGGCAGGCACTCGACGCTATCGGCGAGGACGACAGTGTGCTCCGCGTCCTGTTGCTCAGCCGACTCGCAGGCGCCTTGCGCGATCAGCGGTCGATGGCACCGCGTGCCGCGCTTGCCGAGCAGGCGGTGGCGATGGCGCGCCGGATCGGCGACCCCGAGACGCTCATCTACGCACTGCTGGCGCATTGGGCCGCGACGCTGCTCGGCCCGGATGGCGCCGCGGAGCAGCATGCGGTCGCCGACGAGCTGAACCGCCTCGCCGAGCAGGTGCAGGACCGCGAGCGCCTGATGGACGCCCGGTTCACCAGGTTCATCACGCACATGACCCAGGGTCAGGTGTGGGGCGCCCGTGAACAGTGGGAGTCGATGGTGCGGCTCGCCGACGAGCTGCGGCAGCCGCCCCACCTCTGGTACGCGTCGGCGATCGCGCAGGTGCTCGCGCTCCAGGACGGACGGTTCACGGACGCCGAACGCCTCGTCGAGGAGACTTCGGCCGCAGGGCGCCTCGCGCTTCCCTTGCAGGCGCGGGCCTCCCGCCTGTTCGCGCTCTTCATCCTCCGACGGGAGCAGGGCCGTCTGGCGGAGCTCGAGGAGGAGCTCCGCCGGGCACCGGCCGACTATCCGGGCTACCGGTCGCTGCACTGCATGATCCTCGTGGTGCTGTGCGAGACGGGGCGGCTCGGCGAGGCCCGGGCGCTGTTCGACCAGCTCGCCGCCGACGACTTTGCGGTCTTCCCGAAGGACAACGAGTGGCTGTTCGCCCTCACGCTGCTGTCCGAGGCCGCCGCCACGCTCGGCGACCGTGCCCGCGCCGCCGTGCTCTACGACCAGCTCCGCCCGTACGCGGAGCTGGTCGGCCTTGCTGCGTCGGAGGCCAGCGTCGGGCCGATGTCCCGCCCACTCGGCATCCTGGCGGCGCTTCTCGGACGCCACGACGATGCCGCGGCGCACTTCGAGGACGCCATCGAGCGGGCGCAGCGCATGGGCGCGCGGTGCTGGCTCGCCCACGCCCAGTTCTCGTGCGCCGCGCTGCTCGCCGAGAGCGAGCCCGAGCGGGCCGCCGGTCTCCTCACCGCCGCCCTGCGGACCAGCGAGGACGTCGGGATGACGGTGCTGGCCGGGCGCGCCGCGCGGCTCTTGGCGTCCCTCGGCGGCGGGCGCCCGCGGCGGCAGGCCCCCGTCCGGAGCCCAGCCGCTGACGCGGATGCGAGGAACGCCCGGCTCACGCCCCGCGAAGGCGAGGTTGCCGCACTGCTCGCAGAAGGGCTGTCGAACCGACAGATCGCCGAGCGGCTGTACGTGTCGGAACGCACCGCCGAGACCCACGTGCAGAACATCCTCATGAAGCTCGGATTCACCTCACGCGCGCAGGTGGCCGCCTGGGCGGCACGGCACACCGTCCCCGGCTCATGAGGCCGCTGGTCCTGCCCCGCGCCCCCGGGTCGGCAATGCCTTGACCCCCCGGTGCGGACTCCTCCCTGGCGCCGCAGTGAGCAAGCGCAATCAGGTGAAGGCGAACAGCGGCGGCAGGATGACCACAACCGCCGCCGCCCACACCGCGAAGACCGGCAGGTAGGTCGTCTGCCATCGCTCCAGCCGGTTGAGGCCGACGCGTGCGGTGAGGAATCGACTGGACAGCCAGGCGGTGCCGGCGAGGTTGACGAGGAGGGCGAGGTTGAGCCCCAGCGCCGCGGCCCGGTTCGGGGTGAACCCGAGGCTGCCGCGGTGAAGCGGACAAAGTCCATCCGCCGCTCGTGCGACCGCAGGTCACCGCCCGTGTACGGGTAGGCGACCACGAACCAGAGCACGACCGGCAGGTGCGCAGCGACGAGCAGCTCCGTCGATGCTCCGTCACGGTACGGGTACAGGTTGACGGCGGCAGCACGAACGGGACCGCCGCCCGCAGGAACTGGCGCGGCGTCAACCCCCGTCGACGAGCGAAGAACCCCGCGAGAAAGGGCAGCGCGAGCAGGCTCGCGTTGCCCTTTCTCACCAGGACTCCTCGCCAGGAAACGCCGCGGCCAGGCGGGCGACCAGGACGGTGACCGCCGCCCCCACCGCCAAGCCCAGCGCCGCCGACGTGCCGCTCGACGGTCGCGCCTGCTCCGCATCCCCCGCCAGCCCGAGCTGCTTCCACAGCCTGCCGCTGTGCTCGCGCGCGAACTCATGGGACACCGCGTCGCTGCTGCCGATGCGCTTGACGGCCACGAGGAACGCCTCGTCCGCCGCGAGGCCGGACGACTCCAGCGCGGCGATCTCGTCACGCAGATGCGCCTCGAGCTCCTGGACATCGCCACCGTCGAGGACCGAGCCCCGCGCGACGAACCCGCGCCAGTCTGCGATCTGCGACTCCACAGGCTTCACCGGTCACGCCCTCCCGACCGCCGGCAACGAGCCGCCCCACAGCTCCCCGAGCGCGTGCGCGACCGTCGCCCACTGCCGCCTGTGCTCCGGCAAGCTACCTGCCGCCGTCGAACGGTCGCCGTCAGTGCCCCGGCGAGGCCGACAACGAGTCCGCTCAGCGGGAGCCAGTCCCGGGCACGCACGGGCGGTTCGCTTCGCACGCCGAGCAGACGGGTGTCGAGATGGCGGGCCAGTCCCTCGGCGCCCCAGTGCATGGCGACATGGTGGTTCCAGGTGAACGCCGGCCGCCCGAACGGCTCGAGCAGCCGCATCCACCGCTTCGCCGCGTCGACCTCCCAGATGTAGGTGGTCGTCGTCACCCCGCCGGCGTGGCTGAGCCGCCAGCGTCCCTCCCCCACGAGCTGCCCACTCGCGCCGATCACCGCCCGGTCGGGTTCCCGCGCTTCACGCCCGACGGTCTCGAACTCCAGCCGGTACGGCAGCGGCCCGCGCATCACGACGTGCGCACGCCGGCCCACGCCGTCGGGAGCGCCTGCCTCGAGCACGTCGACGCGCTCGAACCCCGGCCACCATTCCGGATAACTCGCCGCGTCGCTCAGCGCCGCCCAGACGCGCTCGGGGGACGCCTCGAGGCGCCAGGTCGTCACGAAGCGGTACATGCATCCCCTGGCATCGCCCTCAGCCGTGGCTGACGCGATGCCGGGTCGAGTCGCGGCCGCTCGCGCATGCCTCTGTTGTACCCGTCGCCGTGGCCGGAGGCGGCGTCATCGCTCATGCGCCTGGCCTCCCTGCGGGCGTGAACGTCGCCGGGCGGCGCACGGCGACGGCGAGGCGGTCGAGGAACGTGGACCGTTCGAGCGCGACGGCGCCCATCCGGGCGAGGTGGGGGGTGGGCAGCTGCGCGTCGAAAAGCCCGAAGCCCCGCTCGCGGAGGTGCTCGACGAGGCGGACAAGGGCGACCTTCGACGCGTCGGTGGCCCGGTGGAACATCGACTCCCCCATGAACGCCGCCCCCAGCGTGACGCCGTACACGCCGCCGACGAGCGCCCCCGAGGCGTCCCACGCCTCGACGCTGTGGGCGTGGCCGAGCTCGTGCAGCCGGGTGTACGCCGCCACCATCGCCGGGGTGATCCACGTCCCCTGGCCGGGGCGCTCGGCGCACGCGGCGACGACAGCGGAAAACGCCGCGTCGACGCTCGTGCGGAAACGACCCTGGCGCAGGGTGCGCCGCAGGCTGCGGGACACGTGCAAACCGTCCAGGGGGATGACCGCACGAGGGTCCGGCGACCACCAGAACAGCGTGCCGTCCCCCGCCGGCCACGGGAAGATGCCGCGGGCGTAGGCCTCGAGCAGGGTCACCGGCTCGAGGTCGCCACCCCACGCGAGCGGCTCGTCGGCCGGCGCCGTGCGGGGGTCGGGGAAGCGGCTCAACGACCTTCGACGAGCGCGCGCACGGCCGCTGCGTTGGCGCGCCCGCACGCGACGCCCCGGCTGACGACGTCGTCGATGACGGAGAAGTTCAGCGCGTTCACGCGCCGCGTGAACTCCGGTCGCAGCACAAGATCGGCGCGGGCGAGACGCTCCTCGGCGAACTTGCGCTGCCCGATCTCGAGGCCCCGCAGCAGCGTGAGGAGCCAGTTGTCCGTGGCGGTCGGCTCGAGGTGCTGCCCGGTGTAGACGCCGAGGACGACGTCGGCGCCGAGCTCCCGGGCGACGTCGACGGGTGCCGGGTCGGCGAACCCCCCGTCGACGAGCAGCTTCCCGTCGAGTGTGACGGGTCTGGCGATCCCGGGGATCGCCGCGCTCGCGAGCGTCGCCGGGACGAGCGCGCCCTCGGTCAGGACCACGCGCTCGCCGGCGTGGAGGTCCGTCGCCACCATCCCGAGCACGATCCGCGTGTCGGCGAACGTCGTGACCGGGCCGAGCAGGTGCGCGAGCGTGGAGCGTCCGTACTCCTCGTAGCCCTGTCGCCCCCACGTCCAGAAGGTGGGGGCGAGGCGCCGGGCGCTGCGCAGCGCCGCCCGCACGAGCTCGAGGCCCTCGTTCTCCCTCGGGTCGGTGAAGGCCGGCAGGTGCGTGCGGTCAACGGCCTCGAGCGCCGGCGCCCAGTCCTCCCGGGCGGCGTAGGTGGCGCCGACGACGGCGCCCATCGACACGCCGACGATCACCGACGGGCGCACCCCCGCGTGCTCCAGGGCGCCGAGGACGCCGGCGTGCGCGAGTCCCCGCACCCCTCCCCCGCCGAGGACAATCCCGAGCCGTCGTCCGCGGCCGCGTCGCGTCGCCATGGCAGCGATGGTGCGGGCGGGCGCCCGCCTTGTCCAACGCTACGCGGTGAGGTCGGCCCCGATCGCGTGCGCCCCCCCGTCGGCGTGGACGATCTCGCCGGTCACCGCGGGCATCCAGTCGGACAGCAGCGCGCACACCACACGTGCGACGGGCTCGGTGTCGGTGATGTCCCACCCGAGCGGCGCCCGCCGTGACCACGCCTCGTCGAAGGCGGCGAAGCCCGCGATGGACTTCGCCGCGACGGTCTTCAGCGGCCCCGCCGCGACGAGGTTCACGCGTGTGCCCTGCGGACCGAGGTCGCGGGCGGTGTACCGGCAGGCCGCCTCGAGCCCCGCCTTGGCCACACCCATCCAGTCGTAGGAGGGCCAGGCGACGCTCGCGTCGAAGTCGAGGCCGACGATCGACCCGCCCCCGGCCTTGGCGAGCAGCGGCGCGAGCGACCGGGCCAGCGCCGGAAACGAGTAGGTCGACACGTGCAGCGCCGTGGCCACGTCGTCCCACGGCGCGTCGAGGAACCCGCCACCGATGGCCGACGGAGGCGCGAACCCGATCGCGTGCACGACCCCGTGGAGCGCTCCCCACCGGCCGTCGAGGTCCTCCGCGACCGACACGAGGTGCTCCGGCACGCTCACGTCGAGCTCGAGCACGTCGGGCTGCACCGGCAGGCGCGTCGCGATGCGCCGCGTGATCGACAGGCCGCGCCCGAACCCGGTGAGGACGACCTCGGCGCCCTGCTCCTGCGCGAGACGCGCGACGGCGAACGCGATCGACGCGTCGGTGAGGACGCCGGTGACGAGCAGGCGCTTGCCGTCGAGCAGGGACACTACTGGGGCAGGTTGTCGTGGCGGAAGCCCGGCAGCATCGCGCCGGACAGGGCGTCGAGGGTGTTCGCCACCACCGCGCGGGTCTCGTCGGGGGCGATGATCTCGTCGATGGACAGCCGCTCGGCGGCGGTCTGCGGCGCGCAGGCTTCGGCCCGGTACTCCGCGACGAGCTCCTCACGCCGTGCGGGGTCCGCCGCGAGCTCACGGCGGTAGATGACGTCGACCGCCCCCTCGGCGCCCATGACCGCGAGCTCCGCGCCCGGCCAGCAGAACGCGGCGTCGGCGCCGAGCGACTTGGAGTTCATGACGATGTAGGCGCCGCCGAAGGCCTTGCGGAGCACGACGGTCACCCGCGGCACGGTCGCCTCGGCGTAGGCGTAAAGGAGCTTCGCGCCCTTGCGGATGATGCCGCCGGCCTCCTGGCCGGTGCCCGGCAGGAAGCCCGGCGTGTCGACGAGCGTGACGAGCGGCAGCCCGAAGGCGTCGCAGAGCCGCACGAACCGTCCCGCCTTCTCGCTCGCGAGGATGTCGAGGCAGCCGGCGAGGACCATCGGCTGGTTCGCGACCACGCCGACGGGGCGGCCCTCGACGCGGGCGAACCCGGTCACGATGTTCGCGGCGAAGCGCGGCTGCAGCTCGGTGAAGGTGTCGGCGTCGACGACGCCGCGGATGACCCCCCGCACGTCGTAGGGCTGACGGTGGCTTGCCGGCACCTCCGGAAGGGGCAGCGGGTCGGCCGGGGCGGCCTGCGGCGGGACCTCCCAGCACGAGCTCGGCAGGTAGCCGAGCACCCGCCGGACGAGGTCGAGCGCCTCGTCGCTGTCCTCGGCGACGAGATGCGCGACCCCCGAGGCGGTCGCGTGGACCTCGGGACCCCCGAGCTGGTCGAGGGAGACGTCCTCGAACGTGACGGCCTTCACGACCCGCGGCCCGGTGAGGAACATGTGCGCCCGCTGGCGCTGCATGATGACGATGTCGGTCAGCGCCGGGGAGTACACCGCCCCGCCGGCGCAGGGGCCGAGTACGACGGAGACCTGGGGCACCCGCCCCGACATCGCGACGTTGCGCTTGAAGATCGCCCCGTAGCCGTCGAGGGCGGCGACACCCTCCTGGATGCGCGCTCCCCCGGAGTCGAGCAGCCCCACGACCGGGCAGCGCGCCCGTATGGCGTGGTCGAGTATGCGGGCGATCTTCGCGGCGTGGACCTCGCCGAGCGAGCCGCCGAGCACGGTCGGGTCCTGCGCGAACACGCCGACGGGGCGGCCCTGGACGCGGGCGGTCCCCGTCACCACCGCGTCGCCGGCGGGTCGCTTGGCGGCCATGCCGAACGCGGTCACGTGGTGGCGCGCCTGGCTGCCGAGCTCACGGAAGCTGTCCGCGTCGGCGAGCATGGCGACGCGCGTCCGCGCGTCGGCGCGTGCGTCGAGACGGACCGTGCTGATGACGTCTTCGCTCATGTCTGCACCGCTCCCGGGATGAACCGCCGCGTCGTCCTGCTGGCCTGGTCTCAAGCCGCGGTAACCACGAGCACCGCGTTCTGCCCTCCGAAGCCGAAGCTGTTGCTCATCACCACGTCCACGGCCCGCTCCCGTGGCGCCTTCGCGACGACGTCGAGGTCGATCTCGGGGTCCTGGCTGTCGAGGTTGGCGGTCGGTGGGATGCGGCCGTGTTCGACGGTGAGCACGCTGAAGGCCGCCTCGATCGCCCCCGCCGCGCCGAGCGGGTGGCCGGTGACCCCCTTCGTCGAGGTGACCGCCACGTGGTCGCCGACGACCCGGCGGATCGTGCGCGCCTCGGCGACGTCGTTCAGCGGGGTCGAGGTGCCGTGGGCGTTCACGTGGGTCACCTCGTCGGGCCCGACGCCTGCGTCGGCGAGTGCGGCGCGCATCGCGAGCGCCGCTCCCCTGCCGTCGGGGTCGGGCGCGGTGATGTGGTGGGCGTCGGCGGATGCGCCGTACCCCGCGAGGTTCGCGCGGACGCGCGCGCCGCGGCCGGCGGCGTGGTCGGTGCGCTCGAGCACGAGCACGCCCGCGCCCTCGGCCGCGACGAACCCGTCACGGTCGACGTCGAAGGGTCGGGACGCGCGCGCCGGGTCGTCGCGCCGGCGCGAAAGGGCCTGCATCTGCGCGAAGCCGGCGATCGACAGCGGGGTGAGGCCGGCCTCGGTGCCCCCCGTCAGCACGATGTCGCACGCGCCCGAGCGCAGCAGGTCGCGCGCCACCCCGATCGCGGTGGCGCCGGACGCGCACGCCGTCGCGGTCACGAGGTTCGGTCCCATGGCGCCGAACTCCATCGCGAGCTGGCCGGCGACCATGTTCGGGACGAGCATGGGGATGAGCATCGGCGACACGCGTCCCGGTCCCCGCTCGATCAGCCGGCGGTGCTGCGCCTCCCATGTCGCGGCCCCGCCCATGCCGCAGCCGAGCACGACGCCCACCCGGGCACCGTCCCAGGTGGACGGGTCGAGCCCGGCGTCCGCGACGGCCTCGCGGGCGGCGACGACCGCGAGCTGGGTGAACCGGTCGAGACGGCGGGCGGCCTTGCGCCCGAGCAGCTCCGTCGCGTCGAAACCGGGCACCCGGCAGGAGAAGTCGACGTCGAGGCCCTCGAGCACGGGGTCGGTCGCGGCGGCCGGGGCACCGGCGAGCACGCCGTCCCAGCTCGCCTGCGTGCCGATGCCGGCGGGCGTGACGAGACCGAGGCCGGTGACGGCGACCGGCTGTCCTGTGCGGGTGGCGGCACTCAAACCGTCGCGCCCTTCGACTCGAGCAGCTTCACCGTGTCCTGGAGGGTCTCCAGGTCCTCGGCCTCCTCGTCGCTGATGCGCACACCGAGCTCCTCCTCGGCGGCGAGGGCGAACTCGACGAGGTCGAGCGAGTCGAGGTCGAGCTCCTCGAAGGTGGCCTCGGGTGTCACCTCGTCCTCGGGCACGCCGAACTTGTCGACGAGCAGCTCCTTCACGCGGTCGTAGACGGCGGACATGGGTTCCTCCTTGGGGGAGAGCGGGTTCGACGGGTTATGCAGCAGACAGGTCCGGCCAGGTGAGGATGGTGGATCCCCAGGTGAGACCGGCCCCGAACGCGGTGAGCAGCACGCGCTGCCCGGGTTCGAGGTCGAGGTCGGCGAGGGCCAGGGGGATCGAGGCGGCGGAGGTGTTGCCGTAGCGGGCGACGTTGACCACCCGGCGCTCCGCGGGCACGCCGAGGCGGTCGGCGACGGCGTCGAGGATGCGCGCGTTGGCCTGGTGGCCGACGAGCCGGTCGACGTCGGTGACGGCCAGACCGGCTCGGTCGAGCACGGCGCGCGAGGAGTCGACCATCCGGCGCACCGCCTGGCGGTACACCTCCCGGCCGTCCATACGGAGGTAGTGGTCCCCCGCGGCGTACGACGCGGCGTCGGCGGGGCGGCGGGAACCGCCGGCAGGTACGACGAGCAGCTCGGCGAGGTCACCGTCGCTGCCGAGGTCGAACGGCCCCACCGATCCGGGCTCGTCGTCGGCGGAGGCCGGGCGCAGCACGACCGCGCCGGCGCCGTCGCCGAAGAGCACGGCGGTCGTGCGGTCGTCGGGGTCGATCATGCGGGTCATCGTCTCCGCGCCGATGAGCAGCACGCGGCTGGCCGCGCCCACGGCGAGCAGCCCGGAGCCGGTGGCCAGCCCGTAGACGAACCCCGCGCAGGCGCCCGCGACGTCGAACGCGGCGACCTGCGGCAGGCCGAGGCGGGCGGCGACCTCGGGAGCGGTCGACGGGCACACCCGGTCGGGCGTCGTCGTGGCCACGATGACCGCGTCGACGTCGCCCCCACCGGCGGACTTCAGCGCCCTCGCCCCGGCCTCCACGGCCAGGTCCGCGGTGGCGGTCCCGGGGTCGGCGACGTGGCGCTGGGCGATCCCGGTGCGGGTGCGCACCCACTCGTCGCTCGTGTCGAGGCGGGCGGCGAGCTCCTCGTTCGTCACCACGCGGGGCGGCACGCAGGTCCCGAGGCCTTCGACGACGGCGCGGGTCATGCCGTATTCCTTCCACCGGTGGATTAGCCTGCGGATGCGAGGGGTGCCGGTGACGGGTGTCCTCACCCTTCCGACTCTATTGACATTGACGTCAATGTCAACTGCATGGGACCGGCGACGGCCTTTCGCCCCGTCCATCCGGTCAGTGCGCGCGTCCGCGGCACGTCTCGCGGTGTGGCGGACCGGACGGCGCCCCGGGGCGGAGGCTCGCCGCCCTGACTGCGGGGTGCCCGATCGCTTCTCGAGCCAAACGGGCCGACCGGCCGGGCCGTCGGTGGCCGTGGCGGGGGGGGCTACAGGCGGGACTCGATCTCGTCGAGGGTCTCGATCTCGGCGCCGACGAACTCCCAGACCTCGTAGAGACCCCGGGAGGGCTCGCCGGCGTCGTTCAGCTCGCCCATGCCGCTCACGCCGGCGTAGGCGATGTCCTCGCCCTCCTCGAGGAGGGCGGCACACTCCTCGAAGCTCGCGCACGACGTCCCGTCACGGGTCACCGCGACCATCTCGTCGACGAACACCGACGGGTCGTCGGTGCCGGCGGCCTGGGCGGCGAGGGCGACGATGATAACGCAGTCGTAGGACTCGGCGGCGAACAGGGTGTCGGGGACGTCGCGGAACGTGCGCAGGCGGTCGATGAACTCCTGCTCGGCGTCCGACGTGGGCGCGGTGCCCTTCAACCCGCTCAGCACCTCCGGGTCGTTCGGGTCGACCTTGGCGGGCAGGTCGGTGGAGCGCAGGCTCTCACCGCCGTACACGGGGAAGTCGCCAGGGCCCCTTCCCTGCTCGATGAGCACCTGGAGGATCTGGGCGGACTCCTCGAAGCCGATGATGACGACGGCGTCGGGATCGGGGGCGAGCGCCTCGCCGACCTCCGGGTCGAAGGTCGTGGCCCCTGGGTCGTAGATGACCTCGGCGACGACTTCGGCGCCCTGCTCGGCCAGCGCCTCCGAGGTCGACTCCGCGAGCCCCTGGCCGTAGTCGTCGGACCGTGCGAGCAACGCCACCCGGGTGTGACCGTCGGCGACGATGGTCTCGGCGAGCACCGGACCCTGGAGCACGTCCGTCGGCGCGGTACGGAAGAAGTAGCCGCCGTCGTCGTAGGCCGTCAGGGTCGGGGTCGTGTTCGACGGCGAGCACTGGACGACCTCCGCGCCGGTGATCGCGTCGATGATCGCGAGGGTCATGGCGGACGCCGCCGCCCCGATGACCGCGTCCACCCCGCTCGCGAGGTGCTGCTGGGCCGCTTCGCTCGCGACGGCGGTGTCGCCCGCCTCGTCGCCGGTCAGCAGCTCGACGTCACGGCCGAGCACCCCTCCGGCGGCGTTGATGTCGGCCACCGCCATCTCCGTGCCGGCGATCATGGGCGGCCCGAGGAACTGCAGGTCACCCGTCTCGGGGAGGACGTAGCCGAGGAGCAGCGTCCCGTCGCCGCCGTCGCCGACGGTGGTGTCGTCCGTCTCCGTGTCGCGGTCCTCGGTCACGGGGTCGTCCTGCGCGCCGCACGCCGCGAGAAGCATGAGCGTCGTGGTCGCCAGGGCCAGTCGGTGCCTCCACCTCGTCGTCATCAAGCCGGCAGCCTACGACACGGGCATGCCTCGCCTACGCGCGTTCGCCCGCGCGCGTGCGCCGGCGTGGCCGCCTCACCCCAGCGCGCCTACCATCGCGGGCATGGCCACGCCAGACCGCCGAGGCGACGCAGAACATGCTGGCCGCCGCGGGGCTGGAGCGCGCAAGCCTGCTCGAGGTGCCAGGGGCACATCCGGCGGTGTCTACGCCGAGTGGCTCGGCGCCGGCCCACAGGCGCCCAGGGTGCTCTGCTACGCCCACCCGGGGGTCGGCACGGGGGTCGGCGGCACGATCCCCTTCGTCGAGCCGTTCGCCCGCGCCTTCGCTGGCGCGCCGGCGCTGTTGCTCGGCGTCGAGGATCCCGACAGCCACACGCACGACGTCGACGAGTCGCTGCACCTCGCCGACGGGCGCGCCGCCTGCCTGGCCGAGGCCTGCCTGTTCGCCGAGCTCGCCTCCGTCGGGCGGCCGACCGGGGCCGGGGGGCCACGGTGAGCCCCCGCAGCGAGTACGACGCCGCGTACTTCACCATGCTGCGCGCCGTCGAGGAGCGCGACACGCTCCTGCGCTACAGGGAGTTCCTGGAGCAGGAGCGGCGCCGGCTCGACGCGTTCGCCGCCGCCACCCGCGACGCCGGCGCAGAGCTGCCCCGGCGCGTCCGCCGGCCGGTCGACCAGACCGAGAAGGCGCTGCTCGAAGCGGTCGGGCGCCGACGCACCGTGCTCCTCGAGGAGCTCAGCCGCGCCGGGGACCGGGTCGAGGCGGCCGAGGCGTTCGTCGCCGAGTGCGAGGCAGAGGTCGCAAGCCTGCGCCGCTGATTTCCCCAGGACCCGGCGGTGGCTCGCACCAGCCGGTGGCCGGGTCGTATCTAGGCGGAGCCGGTCGCGACCGCGAGGAGGTCCTCGACGACCGGGTGCAGCAGCCCGTTCGTGCTGAGCACCGCCCCCGTCGCGTCGGCGAGGGCGCTTCCGCCGTCCCAGGCGGTGAGCCGGCCGCCCGCCTCCGTGACGATGCATTCGAGCGCGGCGACGTCCCACACCTTCAGGTCGCGCTCGAGGGCCACATCGGCCATGCCCCCCGCAACGAGCAGGTGCATCCAGAAGTCGCCGAAGCCGCGGGTGCGCCAGGAGGCGTCGGCCAGGCGGCCGAGCAGGTTCCACAGCGCCGGCGATCGGCGGAACCAGTCGAGGCCACCGTGGAGCACGTGCGCGTCGCGGAGCGCGTCGACCGCAGAGACGCCGACCGGCTGACCGTTGCGACGGGCGCCCCGGCCGGCGGCGGCGTCCCAGCGCTCCCCCATCGCGGGCGCGCTCGCCATGCCGATGAGGACCCGACCGTCGTGGACGAGCGCGATGAGCGTGGCGAACACCGGCACCCCGCGCAGGAAGTTCGCCGTCCCGTCGATGGGGTCGAGCACCCACGTCGGCGTCGCGGGGTCGAGCGCCCCGCCCTCCTCCTCGCCGAGGATCGCGTGGTCGGGATAGGTCGCCGCGATGCGCGCCCGCAGGGCAGCCTCCACGCCGCGGTCGGCCTCCGTCACCGGTGAGCCGTCCGGCTTGGCCACCACCGCGACGGGGCCACCGAAGTGCGCCATGGTGAGCCGGTCGGCCGCGTCGGCGAGCTCCTCGGCGAAGGCGAGCAGGTCGGTGACGTCCGGCGTCACGCCGACGGCCTACTGGTCGGCGACGAGATCGTCGAAGCGCAGGACGAGGTCGTTGGGCTGCACGGTGAGGCTGACCTCGTCGCGGGGCGCCCAGAGCGGGATGCAGGGGCCCTGCCCGGCGTGGCCGCACAGGCACACGACGAGGCCGCCGGCCGGGTTCATGCCGACGAGCTGGCGCGCGTAGCTCAGCAGCTCCGTCATCGACGCGCCACCCCCGGTGCGGCGCCAGTAGGCCATCGCCCAGCGTGACTCCGGCCGGCCGAACACGGCGAGCGCCGAACCCGGCGACAGGCGGGCCACCGCCGCGAGCGACCCCCGGCCCTTCAGGATCTTGTCCTGCTTGGCGGACTTGCCGATGCGCGCGGCCGCGACCGGCTCGGCGAGCTGGCCGGGCAGGTCGGAGAGGTCGTAGTTGCCCGCGGCCTGGGCGGCCTTTTGGCGCTCAACCGCCACCTGGTAGGCCTGTGCGTCCTTCGTCGCCACCGTCTCCTGATCCCTCCTGGCGCCCGTCGGTGCACCGGCGCCCGCGCGAAACCAGCCTGTTCATGCGAACGACAGCCCGGGCAGAAGCCGCGGCCTCCAGCGAAGTGTAGCGGGGCGCTGCGGGGTCGCAGCATGCCGGTGGTCCCGACGGGATTCGAACCCGCGTGAACAGCTTGAAAGGCTGCCATCCTGGGCCGCTAGATGACGGGACCTGCCAGCCAGCCTAATCGGGTGGGTACCGCCTCCGCCATTGCGCGATGCCCCCGGCGACCGCTAGCCCCAGGGCCGCCAGGGCGGCTGCGGCCATGGCCACGGGCCCGACCACGTCGCCGAAGCGGGTGAAGGGCGTGTCGGCGGCGACGAGCGGCAGCTCGGCCCGGACGACCGCCTGCTCGAACAACTCGGTGCGGTGGCTGACCCGGCCCTCCGGGTCGATGACCGCGGAGATGCCGCTCAGGCCGGCGTGGACCACCCACCGCCCCGATTCGACCGCGCGGAGCTGGCTGAAGGCGAGATGCTGGCTGCTCGCCGGCGTGCGCCCGAAGCTCGCGTTGTTCGTCGAGACGACGAGCAGCTCGGCTCCCTCACGCACCTGGCTGCGGGTGAGCTCGGGGAAGTTGTTCTCGAAGCAGATGACCGTGGCGAGTCGCGCACCCCCGACGTTGAACACCCCGGGGTCGCCGCCGGCGGCGAAGTTGCTCGCCCGCTCCAGGGGGGGAACCCACCCGAGGTACTCCCGGAGGGGGACGTACTCGCCGAAGGGCACGAGGGAGCGCTTGGCGTAGACGTCCCCGAGAGCCGGTCCGTCGCGGAGCTCCGCCATGGTGTTGTAGTCGCGCCCGTCGACGGTGCGGAGCATCCCGGCGAGCAGCGGGGTGCCGTCGAGGGCGTCGAGCGCCGGGCGGATGACGCCGGCGAGCTGGGACGCGCCGTCGGTGACGTCGGCGTCCAGCGCGTTCTCCGGCCACACGACCACGTCGGGCATCGCGCCGTCGCGGGCGAGCGCCACCGTCAGCCCCGTCATCCGCTCGGCGACCTCGACGACGCGGCTGCGGGTCAACGACCGCGTGTCGACGATGTCGTTGCCCTGGACGGCCGCGACGTCGAGCGTGCGCCCGGCGTCGGCGGGCGGGTCGCCGCCGAGCACCACCGCCGCCGCGAGTAGCACGAGCACGGCGACGAGAGGAGCGCGCACCGCCGCGAACCCGGCTTCACCGAGGGAGCCGAGGGAGCCGAGGGAAGGCCCGTCACGCGCGAGACCGCGCAGCCGTTCGACGCCCTCCTCCACGGCCACCGCCACGAGCGCGCAGGCGGCGCTCACCCCGAGGACCCCGAAGGTGCGCGCGAGCGGCAGGATAAGGCCGCCGTCGTGCTGGGTGTAGCCGAGCACGCCCCACGGGAACCCGCCCCAGGGCGCGGCGCTGCGGACGGCCTCGAGAGCCACCCACCAGACGACGGCGGCCAGGGGACGCCAGGGGCGGTCCCCCCATACGGCCAGCCCGCCGACGAAGGCCGCCACCGTGACGGCCTGGATGAGCACGAGCAGCGGCAGCGCGATCGGCTCGACGAGGGAGATCCAGTAGACGAGCGGCGTGAAGAACGCCACGCCGGCGAGCAGCCCCCATCCGAGGCCGGTCCGTCCCGGACGCCGGTCGCCGGCCACGTCGCGGGCCAGGGCGAGCAGCGGGACGAGGGCCACCAGGCCCACCGGCCCCCAGCCGAGGGGCGGGTGCCCGGCGAAGAGCAGCGCGCCGCCGCCCAACGCGAGCAGCACCCGGCGACGCCGGGGGGTCAGGCGCAGTCGAAGCAGAACAGCCGCGTCTCGTCGGCCAGCTGCGCCCGACGTTTGACGAGGAAGCACGATCGACACGTGAACTCTCCGGCTCCGACGAGGGCAGGTCGCACGCTCAGCCCGTCACGCGAGTCGTCGGCGAAGCGTCCGAGGTCGTCGTCGTCGAGGACCTTGTCCCGAGCGAGCAGGACGTCGAGCGACTCCTCGCCCGCGTCGTCGTCGTCGAGGTCGTCGTCGTCGAGGTCCTCGTCGTCGTCCTCGTCGGCGTCGAGCTCGTCGTCCTCGTCTTCGTCGTCGAGCTCCTCGGCCTCCTCACCCGCGTCGAGCTCCTCGTCCTCGATCGACGCGGCGTCGTCGTCGAGGTCGTCGACTGCCTCGTCGTCGATGGGCAGCTCGGCCAGGTCGACGTCGTCGTCGAGCTCTTCGTCGAGCTCTACTTCGTCGTCGAACTCAGCGGTGGACACCCGGGGCTTCCTCTCTTGCCACGCGCCGGGTCGGGGCGCGGCTACCGCGTGAGCGGCTTTATAGGTCTTCACGGTGCTGGGCGCAACGCTGCGGGCGCGTCCTACGTTCCCCTTTGGAGAAAAAAGGGAACGGCCCCGGAGCGGATAGCGCTCCGGGGCCGACTGAGAGGGGGCCTGCCGTTGGCACCACGCGCGTGCCGGCAGACGCCGACGCGCGAGTTCTCTACTAGGCCTGCCCTACCTCCGTCCGTCTCGCTGTCGTTCCCCCCGCCCCGGTCAGGTGGGCCGCAGCACGGGAACCTGCCACCTTCGGGGTCGCGCCCCGCCGGTGCGGTACGCAGGCTAGGGGGGCTCCGGCGCAGGCGTCAACCCTGCCCGGCAACCAGCGCCAGCGCGCTGACCAGCGGTTTGTCAGCGAACCTGCAGGTCAGCGACAACCTCGGAAGATTTCCAGCCGCGCGCTTTGCGCACGGCGGCTCCCGCCCACCGGTCGCACGAACGGCCGCGGAGCGCAGCACGTCACGGACCGCCGAGGCGGAGATCGCCGTGCGCGACCCGTCCCGCCACCACCGTGGCGAGGCACCGCAGCTCGCGAGGGTCCTCGACCGCGAGCGGGTCGTCGCTCCATACGGCGAAGTCCGCCCGCGCGCCCGCTCGCAGCGCCCCCACCTCGTCCTGCCCGGCCGCGTAGCGACCCCCGAGGGTATGGGCCGCGAGTGCCTGCTCGCGGCCCAGGCCGTAGCCGCCGCGGTGGTGCTCGGCGGCCCACACGGCGCCCCAGGGGTCGAGGGCGGTCACGGGCGCGTCCGAGCCGAAGGCCATGGGCACCCCGGCGGCGGCGAACCAGGCGAGGGGGTTGATCCGGCCGGCTGCGCCCGGACCGAAGCGCCGCGCGTACAGTCCGTCGTCCCCTCCCCACGCGGCGTCGAACGCCGGCTGCACGCTCGCGACGACGCCGAGGTCGGCAAGCCGGGCGACGAGGTCGGGCGAGACCATCTCGACGTGCTCGACCCGGTGCCGACAGGCGCGCACGGTGGTGCGCCCGACCCGGTGGGCGGCCGCCTCGAGCGCCCGCACCGCCTGGTCGACGGCCCGGTCCCCGATGGCGTGCACACCCGCGCCCACCCCCCGGCGGGAGGCCTGGGTGAAGAACGCCGCGACGGCCTCGTCGTCGTGGAAGAGCACCCCCGCCCCACCCCCGTCGGCGTAGCCGTCGAACACCGCGGCCGTGTGGGAGCCGATCGAGCCGTCGAGGAACAGGTCGCCGCCGGGCCGCAGCCCCTCCCACCGGGCGGGGTCGATCTGCGCCCACCAGGTGTGCACCTCGACCGGCCACTGCCCCACCGCCCACGCGCGGGCGTCGTCGAGGCCCGACAGGCCGGGATGGCCCATCTCGTGCAGCGACCCGACCCCGAGTGCAGCCGCCCGCCCGCACGTCGCGAGGCGGGCCGCGTCGAGCTGGGCCCGTGGCAGGCGCGCGAGCACGCGGCGGCGGGCGGCCTCGCTCGCCTGCTCGCGAAGCAGGCCCGTCGGCTCTCCCCGCTCGTCGCGCTCCACGCCCGGCAGGCCGGCCAGCGGCAGACGCCTGAGGGTCCCCGGGTCGACGACGCAGCTGTGCCCGTCGACCCGGGTCAGGAGCACGGTGCGGTGCGGCACCGCCTCTGCGATGTCCGCGGCCGTCGGTGCGCGCCCCTCCGGCCACGCGTGGTCGTCCCAGGAGAAGCCGACGACGACGTCGGCGCCGGCGTCGCTCTTGTGGCGTCGCAGCCGGTCGAGGCACGCGGCGAGGCTTGTCGCCCCCGCGAGGTCGAGGCCGGTGAGCGACAGGCCCGTCGCCGTGCCGTGGACGTGGGCGTCCACGAAGCTCGGACAGATCCACCCGCCCGTGACGTCGACCGTGCGGTCGTGCGGGGGTGCCGCCCGCGCGCTCGGCCCGACCCAGGCGATCCGATCGGCGACGAGGAGCAGCGCACGGCGCGCCGCTCCGCCGGACGGGTCGAGGGTGCGGATGCCGCGGGCGACGAGCAGGGTGGTCGGGGGCGGGGCGGCCCTGCTCACAGCTCGGCGCGGCGGTAAGCGGTGGAAAGCGAGTCCGCGTACTCGTTCCACCGGGCCCCGGCGTGCGCGGCGATCCACTCCAGTCGCAGCTCGGGCCGTGCCCGTGCCCGCTCGTAGAGCTCCCGGACGAGGTCGAGGTTGGCGATCGGCCCGGTCTTGCGGGTCCACCCGCGCCGCTCCCAAACTGGCGCCCACTTCGTGATCGTGTCGACGCACAGCCGGCTGTCGGTGTAGACGGTCGTGACCACGCCCTCGGGGACGAGGTCGTACCCCGCGATGAGGGCCGTGAGCTCCATGCGGTTGTTCGTCGTGCGGGGATCGTGGCCGTGCGCCTGGTCGACGACCTCGCCGCCGTCGACGTAGACCGCTCCCCAGCCGCCCGGACCGGGGTTGGGGTTCGCGCTGCCGTCGGTGAAGACGCCGTCCTGGGGTCCTCCGGTGAACTTGGCGAGCACCTCCGCGAGCGGCAGGTTCTCCTCGACCGCCCCGCCCCCCGCGCCGCCCGGCGCGCCGCCGTGGCAGGCGCGGCACTGCTTCGGCGTCCAGCCGGGGTAGCGCTCGCGGACGCGGGCCGGCACGGTGAACGCCGCCCCGCAGGTCACGCACGTGGACGCCATGGGCGTCAAGGCTACCGGGCGGCTTGCGCGGCGACGACGAGCAGCGGGCTCGAGAACGTGAAGAGCAGGACGCCGACCGTCCAGAGCACCCGTCGCCGCCCGGGTGGCTCGCCGGCGAGGAGGTCGAGGGCGGCCGCGAGCAGCAGCCAGCCGCTCGCGACCACCGCGCCGCTGACGAGTGCGAGGAACACCGCCGCGAGCCCGGCCGCGCCGTCGCCCCCGGCCCGCACGACGATCGTCACGAGCACCGTGCCGACGGCGAGCCACACCGCCGCACCCGCTGCGAGCGCCCGGCGCACCGTTGTGCGGTCACGGTCGCGGGGTACCACCGCGTTCCCCGCGCAGCAGGTCGCGTGCGATGACCATCCGCTGGATCTCGTTCGTGCCTTCGACGATCTGGAGCACCTTCGCCTCGCGCATGAGCCGCTCGACCGGATACGCCGTCGTGTAGCCGTACCCCCCGAAGACCTGGACCGCGTCGGTCGTGACGGCCATCGCGGTGTCGCTCGCGGCGAGCTTCGCCATCGCGGCGATGCGCCTGTAGGGCTCGCCGGCGTCGCGGCGCGACGCTCCCTCGAGGTACAGGGCCCGGGCCGCTTCGATACCGGTGGCCATGTCGGCGAGCTTGAACCCCACGCCCTGGAACTCGCCGATGGGGCGGCCGAACTGCTCGCGCTCGCGGGCGTAGGCGACCGCGTGGTCGAGCGCGCACTGCGCGAGCCCCACCGCGCATGCGGCGATGCCGAGCCGCCCCCCGTCGAGGGCGCGCATCGCGATCGCGAAGCCCTCACCCTCCGCGCCGAGGAGGTGGCCGGCCGGCACCCGCGCCCCTTCGAAGACGATCTGCCCCGTCGGCGAGGCGCGCAGACCCATCTTGCGCTCCGCCGGAGGGAAGCTCACCCCCGCCGTGTCGGCGGGTACGAGCAGGGCGCTGATGCCGCCGGTCCGGTCCTCGCCCGTGCGGCACATGACGACGTAGAAGTCGGCCACCCCGGCATGCGTCACCCACGCCTTCGTGCCGTCGAGGACGTAGTGGTCGCCGTCGCGGCGGGCGCGGGTGACCAGGGCCGCGGCGTCAGAGCCGCTCGCGGGCTCCGACAGCGCGTACGCCCCGAGCCACTCGCCGGCCGCCATGATCGGCAGGAACCGGCGCCGCACGTCGTCGGTCGCGAAGCGCGCCACGGCCCCGGTCGCGAGCGTGTGGACCGACAGGGCAAGGCCGACGGTGAGGAACGCGCGGCTGAGCTCCTCCACCACGCGGAGGGCGACGCCGGCAGGCTGACCGCCCCCCCCGAGGCCGGGGTCGAACGGCAGCCCCATGACGCCGATCCGGCCGAGCGCCGCGAGGACGTCACCGGGGAAGCGGGCCGCTGCCTCGTCGCCGGCCGCCCGGGGGGCGACCTCGGCGGCGGCGAAGGTGCGCACGAGGTCGAGGAGTGCCCGCTGCTCCTCGTCGAGGCGGGCAAGGCTCACGGACGCGACCCGGCGGGCACCCCGTCGCTCACGCCGACACCCGCACGAGGTCGCGGTCGAGGGTGTTGAGCCGCTCGCAGCCGTCGGGGGTGACGACGACGATGTCCTCGATGCGCATGCCGTAGCGGCCGGGCAGGTAGACCCCCGGTTCGATCGAGAAGGCCATGCCGGGTTCGAGGACGAGGTCGTTGCCGGCGACGATGTAGGGCTCCTCGTGCTCCTCGAGACCTATGCCGTGCCCGGTGCGGTGGACGAACCACCGGCCGTAGCCGGCCTCCTCGAGCGTGTCGCGCGCGGCGGCGTCGACCGCGGCGGCGGTCACGCCGGGGCCGGCGGCGTCGACCGCTGCGCGCTGGGCCTCCTCGAGCGCGCGGTGGGCCTGCGCGTAGCCGTCCGGCGCAGCGCCGACCACGTAGTTGCGGGTGCAGTCCGAGCAGTAGCCGCCGAGCGTCCCGCCGATGTCGACGACCACGGCGTCGCCCTCCTCGAGGATCCGCGCGCCGGTCTCGTGGTGCGGCGACGCCCCGTTGGGCCCGAAGGCCACGATGACGAAGTTCACCGCCTCGTGGCCCTCGGCGACGATCCGCTCGGCGATGTCCCGGCCGACCTCGGCCTCCGTGCGTCCCGTTCGCAGGAGCTCGGGCACTGCCGTGTGGACGCGGTCGATCGCCTGGCCGGCGCGCCGCAGGGCTGCGACCTCCTCGGGGGTCTTGCGCATACGCAGCTCGCGGGTCACCGTCGAGGCGGCGGTCCACGACGCGCCGGGAAAGGTGGCCTGCAGGCCGAGCAGGAAGGCCGACCACAGCCGGTCGCCGACCGCGAGCCGCGGCGACGGGCCGGACCCGTCAAGGGCGGCGGAGACGAGACGGTACGGATCGTCGGTCTCGGCGAAGTCGGCGACGGCGACGTCCCCGGGCAGTCCCGCGTCCTCGGCGCGGGGACGCTCGAGGCGGGGGACGACCAGTGTGTGCCGCCCGTCGGCGCGGGCGACGAGCAGGGTCAGTCGCTCGAGGGGCAGCGCGTGGTAGCCGGTGAGGTAGCGCAGGTCTGCCCCCGGCCCGAGCAGCAGCGCGTTGACGCCCGCAGCCGCCATGGCCGCCTCCGCCCGGCGCAGGACAGCAGTCATACGCCGATCCTAAGATGTCCCGCAATCCGGCGTGCACGGTTGTGCCGTCGGGTGGGGCATTCGGGTTCGTCGTCGACTTCGTTCCCGCGTGGTCACCGTGTGGTGGCTCATCGGGGGTTGGGGTCGGGACCGTTCCGTTTGGGGCGCAGAACCAGCCGTGGCTGGTGGCCGGGTTGCCTCACCCCGACGCTGGGTCGGGGTTGGGGGTGTCGGTTGACGCCCGCGGGCGCTCTTGCACGCGCCCAGGGTCTGTTCGAGTGCCCACCACGTGCGGCTGTCGGCGAGGAGTCGGCGGGTGAGCCGGTAGTCCACCCGTGCGGTGGCCGGGTCATCGGGCTCGCCCATGTCGACGCAGGAGGCCAACACCGCCGAGACGGCATCACGCGCACCTGCCAGTCCGCAGGTGGTGCACCGGTGGGTCCGCTCCGACAGGGTTTGGGGTGACGGTGGCCGCACAGGCAGTGCTGCCGTGGGCGACCACCTCGCCGGCGATGCGTCGGGCGGTGTGGCGCCGTGCGATCGCCGCGGCGCGGGCGTCGCGGGCGGCCCCACCCCGCCCGCGACGGTAGGAACCCGACAGCCGGTCGTGCCGGTAGGTCCGCTCCGGGCGACCGTCACCCCGGGCTTCCTCGGGCCGGCGGGGGCGTGCTGCTTGGGCGGCAGTGCGGCGTCGGCCCGCCGCTTGGCGGCCTGCTCCTGCCGGGCGGATGGATGGTAGGCGTCGGGGTTGGTGTTGCGTCGGGAGCGGTCCAGTGCCTTGTGCCGCCGCCGCTGTTTGGCCCGGCGACGCTGTTCGCGCTCCTGCTCGTCGGCAGTGCGCTGGATGGTGGTGATGCGCAGGTCGGCACCGTCGACATGGGAGGCGATGGTGACGTTGGACACGTTGACATCGCAACCGCCACGACGCCCCGCCGTCGCGGCTGGCGTCTGTTCCCGCCGCTGGCGGGTGGTGTCGCAGACGTACCCCTCGACCAGGCACAGCAGGTGGGCCTGATAGGCCCAGCCGCCCGGCGCGCCCGGGTCGCGGTGGCGGACCAGGTCGATGTTGTGCCACCGCGACGAACCCGCCAGATGGTGTTCGAGGTGGGCCTGGGCCGACCAGGCGGACCGGCAGCACAACAGTGGCATCGCCGATGCCGGTGATCACGACCTGCAACGGACCGTCGTAGGCCCACCAGGGCGTGTCGGGATCGGCGGCGGCGGGTGTGGCGGCCGGCTGTTGGTGCCGCCAGCCATCGGATCGCATCGTCTGGCGGGTGGCGGTGAGGGTGCCGTGCAGCCGGAACGTCTCCCACTTGTTGGACGTGGTGTGGGAGCGGGCCCGACCCGGGATCCGGGTGAAGTCCCACCACGAGGTGATCCGCGGCCTGCCCGGCCGCTTGCCCGACCTGTCGGGGTGCAGGTGCCGGCGGACGGGCTCCCACACGGTGTCGGCCGATGCAGCCCCAGCGCCTTGGAACACCAGCGCCCCAGATGCGGCGCGGCATCCAGATGCTGCTGGGCGGCAGCCTCCAGACCCTTCCTGGACAGACCCAGCCGTTTGCGTACCGACTTGGGGTCCCGCGCCCGCTCGTGCTGGGCGGCCCAGTAGGCGTCGATCCGGCTGCGGGCGTCACACTGCACCGCCCGGCGCACCTGGAACGCCGCCGAGTACAGCTGCTCGACCCGTCGGCGCATCACCGGATCCGAGGTGTCCACCGACAGTCGGATCACCGACTTGGGCATGCCGGGGGCCGACCAGTTGCCCTGCGGATTCCTGGTCGGCCCCCGCGTCGGCCTGGCCACAGTCGATGTCACACCGTCACTGGCATGGGAGAGGTGTGACATCCGGAGATCAAGCGGCTCATCGTCTCACCGGCCTCACCCCGCTGGCCATCACCCAAAGTCGCTAGGCCGCGACAGCGGCGCCCAGCGACGCTGTGTCGAGCACGCCCGGGTGCGACGGGGACGGCGGGTGGGCGGGACCTACACTGCGTGGATGTTCCCGCGCTTCTCCGCCGCCCTGCGGGAGGACAACCTCGACCGTCTCGGCGACTGCCGCTACGACGTACTCGTCGTGGGCGGGGGGATCACCGGCGCGGGCATCGCCCTGGACGCCGCCGCGCGCGGCCTCGACGTCGCCCTCGTCGAGCGCGACGACCTCGGCTCGGGCACGTCGTCGCGCTCATCGAGCCTCGTGCACGGCGGCCTGCGCTACCTCGCCCAGGCGATGTTCGGCCTGACCCGCGAGAGCGCCGTGGAGCGCGACCTGCTCCGCCGCCTCGCGCCGCACCTCGTCCGGCCGCTCCCCTTCGTCGTGCCCGACGCGGGGGGGCGGCGCAACGTCGCCCTCACCGGCCTGGGGATGTGGATCTACGACGGGCTCGCGTCGTTCCGCAACGTCGCCCGCCACCGGCGGCTGTCGCCCACCGAGCTCGTCGACCGCATCCCCGGGCTCGTGGCCGGCGTCGGCAACGCCGGCTACGAGTACCACGACTGCCGGACCGACGACGCCCGGCTCGTCCTCCAGGTCGCGCGCACGGCCCACCGACTCGGTGCGGTCGTCGTGCCCCGCGGGGAGGTCGTCGAGCTGCGGGAGGCGCGCGGACGGGTGACGGGGGCGACCGTGCAGGACCGCGTCGGCGGGCGGGAGGTCGCCGTGCGCGCCCGCGTGACGGTGTCGGCGACGGGCGTGTGGGCCGACGAGGTCCGCGCGCTCGCGGGCGACCCCGGCCCGCCGGTGCTCACCCCGTCGAAGGGGGTGCATCTCGTCTTCCCCGCCCGCGACGTGCGCGTGGCCGCGGCGGCGCTCGTGCCCTCCGCGGCCGACGACGGGCGCATGGTCTTCGTCCTGCCGTGGGACGGCGAGGTCGTCGTCGGCACCACCGACGACGGCTACGAGGGCCCCCTCGACATGCCGACGGTCGAGCAGGCCGACGCCGGCTACCTCTGCGCGGCCGTGAACCGGGCGTTCGGCACCGACCTGCGGCCCTTCGACGCGGTCGGGGCATGGGCGGGGCTGCGGCCCCTGCTCGCGTCCGAGGCGCACCTGCCGATGGACTCCGAGACCTTGTCGCGGCGCCACGCCATCTTCGACGAGCCCGACGGTCTCCTCACGATCACCGGCGGCAAGCTCACGACGTACCGCTCGATGGCGGCGGAGGTCGTCGACCGTGTGGTGGCAACCATCGGCGGCTCCGCCGCACGCGTGCGCAGCCGGACCGACCGCGTCCCGCTCGGGCTGCGCGGCGGGCTTGCCGAGACGGTCGCGCGGACCGCGGGGGTGTGCGCCGAGCTCGGTCTGGACCCGGCGCTGTCCGCACCGCTCGTCGACCGCCACGGCGACGAGGCGGTCGAGGTCGTCGAGCTCGCCGCCGCCGTGCCCGGCGGGTCCGAGCCCCTCGTCGCGGGCCTGCCCTACCTGCGCGCCGAGGCGCGCTGGGCGGTCGAGCAGGAGATGGCGTCGACCGTCGAGGACGTGCTCGCCCGGCGGACGCGGGTGGCCATCCGGGACGCCGCCGCGGGCGGGCCGGCCGTCGCGGAGGTCGCCGACGTCCTCGCCGGCGCGCTCGGCTGGTCGCCGCACCAGGCAGCGGCGAGCGCCGACGCCTACCGTCGCCGGGTCGCTGGCGAGCGGGGGGTCGTGCCTCTGGCCCACCCCGCGTCGGCCGACGCGCTGACGCGCGGGTAGGCGGGCCCGGCGGCTTCAGATCTTCAGCTTGACCGCCCGGTGCAGCAGCGAGAACCGGGCAGGGGTCGTGCCGAGGAGCTCGCCGTCCGCCTCGACGAGCAGGCGCTTCGGCGGGGCGATCGCCACGCTTGGCGCCATGCGCTCGACGATCTCGGGGTGGGGCAGGTGCTCACCCCGGAACATCTTCGAGGTGAGCAGGAACACCTGGCTGCGCTGCCCCGTGAAGACGAGGACGTTGAAGCGGTTGTCGTCAGGCAGGGCGCGGGGGGCGACCTTCATGCCGCCGCCGAAGAACTGCCCGTTCGCGACGACGAGCTCGACGACCCCGAGGGTCTTCTCCTCCTTGCCGATCGTGACGGGCGTCTCCTGGCGCTCGAGCGCGGCGATCGCGCCCCAGGCAGCGAACAGGTAGCGCGCCCGGCCGAGGAAGCGCGGCATCCGCGCTGCCCGCCGCACCACCTCGGCGCCGTAGCCCACCTCGGCGATGTTCACGAAGACCCGCGACTGCGGGTTGCCGTCGGAGCCGACGAAGTGCACGACCCCGATGTCGACCGGCATGACGTTGGCCGTCGCGAAGCGCCGGGCGAGGACCTCCGGCTTGCGGTCGAGGCCGAACGTGCGGGCGAAGTCCGAACCCGACCCGGCGGCGGCCACGGCGAGGACCGCCTCGCGGTCGACCGGTCGCGGCTCGAGCGCGGCGCCCGGCGACGGGCGGGTCCACTCCACCATGCCGTTCACGACCTCGTGGACGGTGCCGTCGCCGCCGACCGCGCAGAGGTAGCGCACGCCCTCGGCGAGGGCCTCACGGGCCGCGCGCGTCGCATGACCCGTCGCCGTCGTCTCGACGACGTCGAAGTCCACCCCCTGCTCGGACAGGCCCCGGCTCAGCGTCTCGAGCGCCCCGGCCACCGTGCCACGGCCCGCACGGGGGTTGGCGATGAGGCGCAGCCGACCGAACGGGGTGGTCACCGCCGGCGCCGCCGCGCGGGGCCCGCCGGTCGCCGGCCGGACGTGGGTGCTCCAGCCTGGGTCATAGACGCCCCGCGGGGAGGAGGCCGGCCAGCCAGCCGGACAGGTCATGGGCGTCGAGGCCGGCGCGTCGCAGCCGGTCGGCCGCCGTCGGGCATGCGGTGACGACCGTCGCCGCACCGTCGAGCGCGCAGCGCAGGTCGGCGGCGCGGGCGGCGAGGATGGCCCCCGCGGCCGGGGGGTCGACCTCCGCGTAGCCCATGCCACCGCCGGTGCACCGCGCGTGCTCGCGGGTGTGGGCGGGCTCGACCACCTCGGCGCCCGTGGCGACGAGCAGCGCGCGGGGTTCCTGGTAGGCGGCCATGCCGCGACCGAGCCAGCACGGGTCGTGCCAGGCGACCCGGCGCCCCGTCGCGGTCGGCCGTAGGCAGGGGCCGAGCCGGTCGAGCAGATCGGCGAGGAAGACGGGCAGGGCGACGACACGGTCGTCGGCGTGGTCGGTGCGCAGCAACCGCGCGCAGTGCGGGTCAGCGACGACGACCCTGTCCGCGCCGGCGAGGTGACCGGCGAGCTGCGCGGCCTCCCCCAGACCCCGTTCGGCGAGGCCGACGTCGATGCTGCGGGCGCCGCAGCAGGTGGGCTCGCGCACGACGTCGTAGGGCTCGTCCACGGCGGCGAGGAGGGCCGCGACGGCGGCGCCGTCCGCTGAGCGGCACCCGGGGTACACGACGGTCCCCGCGCCCCGCGTCGCGCCGGCGACGAGCTCCTCGGCGGGCGTGCGGGCACGGCCGGCAGCCGCGTCGACGCCGGGGGGCGCCAGTCCGGCGGCGACGACCTCGGCGCGCGCGGCGCGCACGTGGGTCGGCAGGTCGAGCCCCGGCAGGCACACGCCCCCACACGCGCGGCACCCGGTGCAGCCGTACACCGCCGCGGCGGTCGCCCCGTTCACCGCACCTGCCTGCGCCGCCGCGGCGATGGCGCGGTTGATCCCCCAGGGGGTCACCGACTCCTTGCCCGTGGCGGTGGCGACCGGACAGGCGAAGCGGCACAGCTTCGCGTTGTAGGAGCAGTGCTCCGCGGCGGCGCGCACGTCGGCGATCGTGGGCAGGTGCGGAGGGGTCACGCGGGCACCTCCGGCGCGAGCCCGAGCTTGCCGGGGTTCGCGATGCCCGCCGGGTCGAGCGCCGCCTTGACCTGGCGGAGCATCGCCATCCCGCCGGCGCCGAGCTCCGCCGCGAGCCACGGCGCGCGCAGGACACCGACGCCGTGGTGGTGGCTGATGGTCGCGCCGGCGGCCACGGTGGCGTCGAGGGCGCCGGCCCAGGCGGCGTCGTAGCGTTCACACACGCGAACCTCGGCCTCTCCCAGCCCTCCGCCGTCGTGCCCGGCCGCCGCGGCGGCGGCTCCTCCCGCGGCGCCGAACGTGAAGTAGAGCGCCGCCCCGTCGGGGTAGGCGTGGCTCGCGTGGCAGAGAACGAGGTCCATGTGCGCGCCGAGCGCGGAGCGGACCGCCTCGTAGGTGGGCTGCAGGCGTCCCCACGGGGCGGCGACCTCGCAGGTGTCCACGGCGACCGCGTCGCCGAAGACGCCCCCAGGCTTGATGATGTCCGCGAGGCGGTAGCTCACGTCGTAGCGGTGCGCGTGCCACCGGCGCGCCGGCCCCTCGCCGAGGTCCGTGCCGCCGTGCGCGGCGACCGTCTCGCGCACCGCCCGGTCCTCGAGCGCTACGAGCTCCGACCAGCCCTCGCAGACCGCGACGAGCAGGCAGCCCTCGGCGGTCTCGTCGGCGTGGTTCGCCCGCGTCTCGGTGTCGTCGTACAGGCGCAGCACCGCCGGGCGCAGCCCCCGGCGGAGCAGCGCGCGGAGCACCGCGAGGCCCGCCGGAAACGAAGGGAGCGCGTAGCCGGCGAACGCCATCACCTCGGGCTTGGGGTGGACGCGCAGGGTCAGCTCGGTGAGCAGACCGAGCGTGCCCTCGGCGCCGAGCAGCAGGCCGGTGAGGTCGGGGCCGGCCGCAGACGCGGGCTGGGCCCGGCGGCGCACGACGCTGCCGTCGGGCAGGACCGCCTCCACACCGGCCACCATCGCGGGGAAGGTGCCGTACTTCGTCGACAGCTGCCCGGCGGAGCGCGCCGCGGCGAACCCGCCGACGCTCGACAGGGTGATCGAGCTCGGGAAGTGCCCGAGGGTCCACCCCCGCGGCCCGAGCCACTCCTCGAGGTTCTGGCCGATGACCCCGGGCTGGACGACGACGTGACCCGACAGCTCGTCGAGCCCGACGATGCGGTTCATGCGCTTCGTGTCGACCGCCACGCACCCGGGCACCGGCGCGGCGCCGCCGACCACGCCGCCCCCGCCACCGAACGGGACGAGCGCCACGTGGCGCCGCGACGCCCAGCGGTAGAGCGCCGCGGCCTCCTCCGTGTGCACCGGCCACACGACGGCGGCCGGCCGCGGCAGGTCCTCCCCCGCGCGCTCGCGCATCATGAGCCGCGGCCAGCAGTCACGGGCATGCGCGGCGAGCTCGCCCGGCTCGGTGCTCACCTGCCCCGGACCGACCAGCCCGGCGAGCTCGGCGAGGAGCCCAGCCTCGAGGGTCCACATGCCGTGATGCTACCGGCCGCCTCCACCACCCCCCGACGGGGCGCTCGTGGTCTCTAGATGTGGGATACATCTATTGCAGGGGGCCACCGGCCGGGTGAACATGCCCGCAGCGGGAATCGTCATCTACTGGGGGGAGCCCACCATGCACACACCGCTTGCCATCCTGCCTGCACACGCGCGCCGACGGGGGCTCGTGCTCCTGCTCGTCGCGAGCGTGCTGCCGGCCCTCGTCCTCCAGGCGCCACCGGCCGGGGCGGTCGCCCCGGGCGCGAACGGGCGGCTCGCCTGCGAGGGCGGACGACCCGACGCCGACGGTGTCATGCGCCCGCAGGTCTACACCATCAACCCCGACGGCACCGACGAGCGGATCCTCACCGACCTGCCGACGCGCGACGGCGACCCGTCGTGGTCGCCCGACGGCACGAAGATCGCCTTCGAGAGCTTCCGCGACGACGGCTCGGAGGTCTACGTCATGAACGCCGACGGCACCGGCGTCACGCGCCTCACCTTCAACGGTCCTCCCGAGGACCGCGGCACGAACTGGTCGCCGGACGGAAGCCAGATCGTGTTCCACAGCGCGCGGTTCCCGGCCGCTGTGCCCGGGCCCGGGCACAGCGCCCTCGAGATCTTCATCATGAACGCCGACGGCAGCAACCAGACGCGGCTCACTCACAACAACTTCCAGGACGCGCTCGCCGACATCTCGCCGCAGGGGCGGATCGCGTTCAACTCCAACCGTGACCTGGACCACGAGATCTACGACATGAACATCGACGGCAGCGACCAGCGGCGGTTGACGTTCTCCCCGGGCGAGGACGCGCACCCGTCCTACTCCCCCGACGGCAGCAAGATCGCCTTCCACAGCCGGCGGACGGGGCCCCTGAACATCTTCGTGATGGACGCCGACGGCTCCAACGTCCAGCAGATCACCTACAACACCACGGCCTCCGGGAACCACACGTACTTCCCGGTGTGGTCGCCCGACGGGACGAAGATCGCCTACACGGGACTCGTCGGCGGCGTGAACAACGTCTACGTCATGGACGCCGACGGCTCGAACGTCGTCCAGGTCACGAACTCGCCGGGCTTCGACGGGCGCTGCGACTGGGGTGTGGCGTCGCCGGAGACGAAGGACGAGTGCAAGAACGACGGCTGGCGTCGGTTCAACTCGCCGAACAACCAGCGCTTCCGCAACCAGGGCCAGTGCGTGAGCTGGTTCAACGAGAGCCAGCGCAACCGCCTGTAGACCGGCACTCCGCCGGGACGTAGCCGCGCGGCCCTCGGCCGCGCGGCTACAGGCCGGTGTAGGCGACGACCCCCCGGACCAGCGAGCGCGCCGCGCGGTGCGCGTCGGTGGCGAAGGAGCCGTCGGCGACGTCGCGCAGCTGGCGCAGCACGTCGTTCACCTGCTTCACGTTCCGCACGAAGTCGCCCGCGGTGAGCTCGTAGTCGCCGAGCGCCTCGTCGAGCGCGGCGCCCTGCGCCCAGCGCCACACGATGTCGGCGAACCCCGGGTCGGGCGGGCGCGTCGGGGGCAGCGACGCCGCCTCCTCGCGGGCGGTGACGTCCTCCCACACGGCCACGATCCTGTCGTAGGCCGCGCGCACCGCCGGGATCGGCAGGTTCGGCGGCGGAGGTTCCCTCAGCCGGCTCTCGTAGACGAAGACGCTCGCCACCGCCGCGAGCTCCGACGGGTCGAGCGCGTCGAGCAGACCCTCGCGCAGCGCCTCGGCGAGCACGAGGTCGGTCTCGGCGTAGAGCCCGGCGAGGAGCAGCCCGTCGGGGGTGGGCCGGGGGTCCTGCCGGTCGCCGGTGAGGTAGTCCAGTGCGGTGAGCACCCCGATGATGCGGTCGAGCTGGCGCACGAGCGACCCGGTGCGCCGGCGGACGCGCCGCTCTATGCGCTCGGTCTCCTCGACGAGGTCGTCGTGGCGGCGTGCCCACACCTCGATGTCGGGCAGGCGCGGGTCGGCGTGCACCGGGTGCGCGCGCAGAGCCGCGCGCAGCTCGGCGACACGCGCCGCGACGGCGGGGTCCGCCCGGCGTCCACCGTCCCCCCGGGCCGGCGGCGGCGCCTCGACGGCCCGCAGCGCCTGGGCGACCTCCTTGCGGTAGGCGCTCTGCCGCGGCCCTCCCACGTGCGGCAGTGGGATCCAGCCGGCCTGGCGGGGCGGCCCGTCGAACTCGCGGGGCCCGAGGCGCAGGAGCTTGCGGTCGTCGGTCACGACCCCGACGAGCGGGGTTCCCGAGCGGCTGACGGTGCGGGAGACGACCGCGGCCACACGGCGGTCCGAGCCGCCGCCGGGCAGGACGATGACGTCGCCCTCGCGCAGCGACGCGAGGCCCGCCTCGACGTCCTCGCCGGCTCTGCGGCGTCGCTCCTTCGCTCCTGAGGACTCCAGCCGGGACAGCTCACGGCGCAGTGCCCAGTACTCGGCGAAGCTGCCCGCCTCGGAGTGCAGGTTCTCCGCGTAGCCGGCGAGCGCCTCGCGGTTGCGGGCGAGTCGCGCCTCGTCGCCGGCGACGGTCGCGTCCGCCTGGAACTGGGCGAACGAGCGGGCCAGCAGCCCCTCTGCCTCCACGCGGTCGTGGCGGCGCAGGAGGTTGACGGCCATGTTGTAGGAGGGTGCGAAGCTCGACTGCAGGGGCTCGACGCGCCGGCCGACGAGGGACGCGACCGTCGGGAAGTCGACGTCGCGCTGGTAGAGCACGACGGCGTGACCGACCGGGTCGAGGCCGCGGCGGCCGGCCCGGCCGGTCAGCTGGGTGAACTGGCCGGGCGTCAGCAGCTCGTGGCGCTGGCCGTTCCACTTCTCGAGACGCTCGATGACGACCGTGCGCGCCGGCATGTTGATCCCGAGTGCGAGCGTCTCCGTGGCGAAGCAGATCTTCACGAGGTTGCGGACGAACAGCTCCTCGACGGTCTCCTTGAACACCGGAACCATGCCGGCGTGGTGGGCGGCGATGCCGAGGTCGAGGGCGGCCGCCCACTCGGCGAACCCGAGCGCGCGGAGGTCCTCCGGTGGCAGGTCGGCCGTGCGCGCGGCGACGACGGCGCGGATCTCGTCGGCCTCGGCGCGGTTCGTGAGCCGCACGCCGTCGCGCACGAGCTGCTCGACGGCGTCGCTGCAGCCGGCGCGCGAGAAGATGAAGACGATCGCGGGCAGCCACTTGCGCCGGCGCAGCTCGAGCGCGAGCTCGCTGCGGCGCGGGGGGCGCAGCCGCATCCCGCTGTGCTGGCGGTAGCCGCGCCGCGACGGGCGCCCCGTGGCGCCGGCACGCCGCTCGAGCATGAGCACCTCGGGGTTGGCCACGCCGCCCTGCGCCTGCCTGGCGGCGGCCACGCGCTCGGGCGAGGGCGCCTTCCCGCCCTTCTTGCCGGCCCGGAAGACGGGGTACACGCCGTCGTTGACGGCGTAGTGGTGCTCGAGCGGGACCGGCCGGTACTCGGAGATGACGACGTCGCACGAGTCGCGCACGCTGCTCAGCCAGGCGCCGAACTCCTCTGCGTTGGAGACGGTCGCCGACAGGCAGGCCAGCTGCACGCTCATCGGCAGCTGGATGATGACCTCCTCCCACACCGCTCCCCGCTCGCGGTCGGCGAGGTAGTGGACCTCGTCGAGGACGACGGCGTGCAGGCCGGTGAGCGTCGACGACCCCTCGTAGAGCATGTTGCGGAGCACCTCGGTCGTCATGACGACGACGGGGGCTTCGCCGTTCACGACGTTGTCGCCGGTGAGCAGGCCGACCTTCTCCGCACCGTGGCGGCGGGTCAGGTCGTGGAACTTCTGGTTCGACAGCGCCTTGATCGGTGTGGTGTAGAAGCACTTGCCGCCGCGCTCGAGCGCCCGCCACACCGCGTACTCGCCCACGACCGTCTTGCCGGCGCCGGTGGGCGCGGCGACGAGGCACGAGCGCTCCTCGGCGAGCGCGGTGATGCCGGCGATCTGGAAGTGGTCGAGCGCGAAGCCGTAGGCGGCGGCGAAGACCGCGTACGGCGCGGCAGGGACCGGTGCGGGGTCCGTCACGCGGAGCTGAGCGCCTCCTGGCGCCGGCGGCGGCGCTCGACGTAGCGGGCGACGAGGATGGACAGCTCGTAGAACGCCACGAGCGGGGCGGCCATCAGCGCCATGGTCAGCGGGTCCTGGGTCGGCGTGATGATCGCCGCGGCCACGAAGGTGCCGAACAGCGCGTGGCGGCGCCAGCGCCGGAGGGACGCAGCGGTCACCACGCCCATGAGCGACAGCATGACGAGCACGAGGGGAAACTCGAACGCAAGCCCGAAGCTGATCATGACCTGGAGCATGAACCCGAGATAGGCGTTCGCGTCGAGCAGCGCGACGACGTCCTCGCCGGCGAGCGACAGCAGGAACTCGAGGCCGCGGGGGATCACGATGTAGCTGAACACCGCACCGCCGACGAACAGCAGCTGGCTGATCACGACGAAGGGCAGGGCGTACTTGCGCTCGACGGGCTCGAGCCCCGGCGTGACGAAGCGCCAGATCTGGTAGCACACGTAGGGGGCGGCGAGCACGACGGCCACGACCGCCGCGGCCTTCAGGCTGAGGAAGAACATCGCGAGCGGCTCGGTCACGATGAGCTGGCAACGCTCGGCGTCAAAGATCTGCGAGCCGGCCCGCAGCGCCGGGTCGAGCTCGCAGTAGGGCCTGATGAGGACCGAGAAGACCTGGTGGCGGAAGAGGAACCCGACGAGGAAGCCGAGCACGACGGCCACGGCGGACTTGAACAGGCGTGAGCGCAGCTCGTTGAGGTGCTCGAACAGCGTCATCTCGCCGGGGGCCGGCGGCGCGCTGTCACCCCCCGCGTCGCGTGGCGTCGCGGTCGCGGTCATGGCGAAGGGCTTACTGCTCCGGGTTGCGCGAGGTGTGCTCGGTCACCTGCTCGGCTGCACCGGCCTCGCCGGGGGCGTCCTCCTTGCCCTCACCGAGGCCCCTCTTGAAGTTCTTGATGCTCTTGCCGACGGAGCTGCCGAGCTCGGGGAGCTTCTTGGCGCCGAAGAGCAGCACGAAGACGAGCAGGATGATGATCCACTCTGGCCCGCCTGGTGGAGTGATCGCGAACATCGGTGTCCCCAGCTTCCTGCCGGCGCCGGCGCCAGCCTCCCCCGTCAGTGTACGCGAGGGTGCGCGGCTCGCCCGGGCCTTCGGCGGCGGGCGTTCCAGGTCTCGGCGATCGCCTCGAGCTCGGTCGCCGCGACCGCCGCCTCCTCCGCGAGCTCGTCGACGAGGGGGCGCAGACGGTTCCCGGTGGTCCTCATCGCTGCGGCGAGGGCACCGATGGCCGCCTTCACCTGCAGGGCCGAGAGCACGACGGCTGCCACGGACAGGACCGCGAGGCTGAGCGCTACAACGACGAACACCGGCATGGCGTCAGCCTGGCGATGGGATCGGACGGCGCAACACGGCGGCGAGTCTAGCCGCCGACCGCCGGTCTCAGTGCTCGACGAGCTCCAGGAGCCGGTCGAACCAGCCGTCGGTGGCGAGCAGGGCGTGGAAGTCGAGGAGGTCGTCGCAGGTGATCGCAGGCCCGCCCGCGCGGCTGGGGTTCAGCGAGAGGCACGGCACCCCGGCGGTGACGAGCAGGCGGACGACGCGCTCGTCGGCGCGCTTGCGGACATGCAGCCGGCATCCGGGGCACCCGAACGCGTAGAAGGACTCCGGGCCCGCGTCGGCGTCGGCCCGGAGCTCGATGTCGTCCGGCGCCAGCTCGACCTCTCCGCAGGCGGGGCAGTGCGTCTTGATGGTCGTCATCGTCGGTCCCTCCATCCAACACCCGTCGGGCTCATGACGTATGTCGGTTCGCGGACCATGTGCCTTGAGCAACTTCACGGACCGTCGCCGGCCCGGTAGCGGGCCAGGGTGCGCCGGGCGAGCGCGGCGACGGCCTCGGTGAGCTCGGGCGGCTCGACGACGCGGACCGCGTCCCCGAGCCCCAGGACGAGACGGGCGATCCACTCGCGCTCGCCGGTACGCAGGGTGACGCGGCGGACGTCACCGCGGTCGGTGGCGTCCTCGACCACGGCCCACTCGGCCACCCACCAGGCGCGCACGTCGAGGTCGAGCACGACCTGTTCGTGGTGCTCGGCGGGTTGGTAGGCCGGCGGCGGCAGCGCCGGTCGCTCCCCGGCGTCGGTCACCTCGTCGGTGACCTCGAGGTCGCGGATGCGGTCGAGGCGGAAGTCGCGGGGTCCCTGCACGAGACGGCAGTAGCCCTGCAGGTACCACGAGCCGAGGGATCCGGACAGACCCCAGGGCTCCACCTCGCGGCGGGTGACCTCCGCCTTGGAGGCGGAACGGTAGGTGATGCGCACGACCCGCCCCTCGACGACGGCCTCGCGCAGGGCCGGCAGGTGCTCGTCGCCCTGCGCCCGGAGGTCGACGGCGATGCGCGGCGAGACCGGCTCGTCGTCGCGCTCGCGCCGCACGGGGGCCTCCGCCACCGAGGCGCCGAGCAGGTCGGTGAGCTTGCGCTCGGCCGTGGCCAGCGCCGGGGACTCGGGGAACGCGGCCACACCGGACAGGGCTCGGGCGGCGAGCAGCAGGGTGAGGGCCTCGCGGAGGCTGAGCCGCAACGGCCGGCTGAAGAAGTCGGCCATCCGCACGGTCACCCGGTCGCCGACGATCCACGCCTCGACGAGGTCGCCGCCCCCGTAGCCGGGCAGCCCACAGTAGCCGAGGATGTCGAGATCGCTGCTGAGCTCGTCCCTCGACAGACCGAATCGGGCGGTGACCTCCTCGACGCTCGCCCCGGGGTGGTCGAGCAGCCAGGGAACCATGGTGAGGATGCGCTCGAGGCGCTGGAGCGTGCTCGCCGGGCGGCTCACCGGCCCCCTCCCGCCGCCCGCTGGAGGCGCTCGACGACCTCGGCCCGCAGTTCGGCGGGGCCGCGCACCTCGAGATCAGGCCCGAGCTCGAGCACCCAGCGCAGGAAGTCCCCGCGGTCCCCGACGGCGACGGTGTACGCGGTCCAGCCGCCGGCGTCGGGACGCCCGCCCCCTCGCGCCCGGCGCGCGACGAGCCAGGCGACCTCAGGCGCGGCGACGACCTCCGCCGTCTCCGGTCCTCCGGGCGCTGGAGCGGGAACGACGTCATCGACGTCCACCGCGGGCGGCGGTGGGAAGGCGCCCGGCTCGCCTGCCATGGTGACCTTGCCGGCGATGCGGTCGAGCCGGAAGGCCCTGCTCTCCCCGCGGTCGTGGTCGTGGCCGACGAGGTACCAGCGGCCGCGACGGTGCACGAGCGCGTGGGGGTCGACCGTGCGCGCCGACGGCTCGCGTCCGGGGGGACGGTAGCGGAAGCGCACGGGCGCGCGGGTGAGCTGGGCCGCGAGGAGCACCTCCCGGTGCGGGGGCGCCTCGAACGCGACGCCCACGACCGGTCGCGGACTGTGGGGCGCCGCTTCGCCGGCGTCGACCTCGAGCTTGAGCAGTCCGACGCCGGCCTCGTCGACGAGGCCGGTAGCCTGTAGCGCGAGCGCGAGTGCGGCCAGCTCGTCGCGGTCGAGGCGCACCTCCGGCAGGTCGTAGTGGCGTGGGTCGATGCGATAGCCCTGCAGGTCGCTCCAGCGGTCGACGCGCCGGGTCTCGAGCGGCACCCCGAGCGCCCGCAGGTCCGCCTTGTCCCGCTCGAACATGCGGCGGAAGGCCTCGTGGTCGGGCTGGCCGTAGCCCGCGACGCGCCTGCGGACCTCCTCGGCGGTCATGGGCCGGCGGGTCTCCCGCAGGGCGATGACGAGGTTGAGCAGGCGCTCCAGCCGTTCGGTCATGTTCCCCGGCAGCCTACCGGGCCGACCCGTCGGCGCCTGTGTGACGGCGCGGCGCGACGGGTCGGTGTCAGCCGAGGCGCAGGCGGCGCAGGAGCTGCGCGGCGCGGCCGGTCGCACCGACGCGGGTCGCCCACCCGGCAAGGCCGCCGGGGCGCCCCATCACCGCCGCCACGACGAGCAGTACCGCCGGCAGCGTCACGGCGGCGTGGCCCATGGCCAGGGCGATCCGCGCGGCGAGGAGGAAGACGGCCGCGCCGACGAGGGCTCCCGCGATCGACCATGCGCCGCCGAGGAGCGGTATCGCGAGGTAGGCGATCGCGGTGGTCGGGGCGAAGTCGAGCGGGCTCGGCAGGCCCTCGTGGAGGATCATGCCGACCCAGCCGGCGATGCCCGCCAGCGCGCCCGACAGGGCGACGCCCTCGACCCAGGGGCGGGGTGAGCCCGGCACGTCGCCAGCGCCAGCGCCGGCCCCGACGGTGAGCAGACGGCGCCCGAAGCGGGCGCGCTGGAGCGCGCCCACCACCGCGCAGGCCAGGGCGGCCACGGCGAGGCCCGTGAAGTAGAGGGTGCGGTGGCGGCCGAGGTCCATGCCGAGCAGCGCGGGGGGCGCGAGCGGACGGAAGACGTAGCGGGGCACGACCAGGCCGGTGGCCACGGTGAGGAGGAGGGAGGTGGCCGGCAGCCACCGACGCGGGTCGGCGGCGGCCGGCGCGAGCGCGAGCATGCCGGCGATGCCACCGAGGACCGCAGCGCCGGCGAGGGCCACGCCGGCGCCGTGCCCGCGCACGAGCAGCGCGCCGGTGGCTGCCGCCCCGGCGGCCACCGCGGCGGGTTGGAAGAGCGTGACGACCCGCAACCACCCGACCGTGACGGTCAGCGAGAGCCCGATGAGGACGAGGGCCACCGCCTGCGAGCCGGTGCCGTGCGCGGCCGGGGTCGGGAGGAGGAAGGGCCAGAGCACCGCCGCGGCGAGAAGGACTCCCGCAGTGGGCAGATGGCGGCGGAATCCGCTCGCGGGTGCGGGGGGGACGCTCACCGCTCGCCGCCCGCCGCCGGCGCCGCGGTCTGCGACACGACCAGCACGCTGAGGACGGCGATGCCGATCGCGGGCAGCAGGATGGTCGCGCCCGTGGGGTCGATGAGACGCACGAGCGCCTCCGCCACGCCGAGTCCGAGTCCGGCGGCGGCGGCCTCCGTCGTGCTGCCGCGGCCCGCCAGCGCCGCCGCCGCCGCGCGGACCGCGAGACCCACGGGGTCCGCGCCCGCCAGGACCACCGCGCGCGCCGCCTCGTCCGCCGTCACGAGCACACCTCCGGCGAGCACGGTGCTGGCCGCCAGCGCGGCTCCGGACGCGGCCCACCGTCGGCCGGGGTTCAGCCCCCCCGGAAGCAGCCGCTGCCCTCGTGAGGAGACGAGCAGGAACGCCGCTCCCGCCCCGAGCACGAAGGCGCCGAGCCCGCCGGCGACGCCACCGGTCCCCCCCACCGGTGAGGCGCCCATCGGCAGTGCGCCGGCTGCAAGGGGCGGCATCCCGAGCGGGGCGGCCTGGAGGGGGACCAGCAGCCCGACGCAGGCCACCGCGGCGCCCAGCACGGCGACGTCCCCGATGGCGGAGGGCCGCTGCGGCACGTCCCTGGCACGCTCGTCGAGCAGGAGTGCGAGCCGGCCGAGGACGGCCCCCGCGGCACCCACGACGACGAACGCAAGGACGGGGGGGAGTGCCGACAGGCGGGCCCCGAGCGCCACGGCGACCCCCCCGACGGCACCGACACCGAGGTGCGGCAGCATGCCGCCGCGCGCGGAGCGGCTCCAACCTGCGGCAACAGCGAGGACTCCGCCCAGGGCCAGTCCCTGGACGACGCCAGCGGACAGCGCACCCTCCACCGGGCGCATGGTAGGGGGTCCGAGGAATGCCGCCGGGCGGGTGCAGCGCGCGCTAACGTTAGTGGGTCATGAGCCTCGGTTCCCTCCAGCGGCTGCGTCCGCCTGTCCGGCGGCCGGAGGCCGCCGAGGACGACGGCCCGCCGGCCCTCGAGTTCGCCCTGCGCGTCGGGGCGCTCGCCCTCGCGGGCCTCGTCGGCTTCGGCGTCGTCGTCCTCCTCCTCGCCGTGCTCGGCGGCACGGCGGTTCGCAGCGCCACCGGGGCGGTCGCGATCGACCTCGCGGTGCCCGACGACGCCGCTCTGCCGGCGCTCGACCAGCGCTCCATCGTGTACGCCGCGGACGGCAGCGTGCTCGCGGTCCTCCACGACGAGGTCGACCGCCGGGTCGTGCCGTTGGCGCAGATCCCCCAACACGTCCGCCAGGCCGTCTTGACCGCCGAGGACCGCAAGTTCTACACCCACGACGGCTACGACGTGGAGGGCATCGGCCGGGCGTTCGTGGCCAACGCCCGCGCGCGGGGCATCACCCAGGGCGGGTCGACGATCACCCAGCAGCTCGCGAAGGCGAACTTCGTCGGCGGTGACCAGACGGTCCGGCGCAAGCTCGACGAGCTGCTCCACGCCATCGCGCTGGAGCGCCGGTTCACCAAGGAGGAGCTGCTCGAGCGCTACCTCAACCAGGTGTACTTCGGTTCGGGGGCCTACGGGATCGCCGCGGCGGCCGAGGAGTTCTTCCGCACGACGCCCGAGCAGCTCACCGTGGAGCAGGCCGCGCTGCTCGCGGGGACCATCCGGGCCCCGAGCGCCCTCGACCCCCGCACCAACCCCGACGCCGCGCTCGTCCGCCGCAACCAGATCATCGCCGGCATGGCCGCCGCGGGCCACCTGCCGGCGGACGAGGTGGCCCCGCGCCAGGCCGTCCCGCTCGTCGTGGCCGACCACGTGCCCAAGGACAGCACCGAGCCGTACTTCGTCGAGGCGGTGAAGGACGAGTTCTTCCGCAACCCGGCCTTCGGCGAGGAGCGCCAGGATCGCATCGAGCGACTCTTCAACGGCGGGCTGGCGATCCACACGACGCTCGACCCACGTCTACAGGACATCGCCGCGGAGGTGGTCGCCCGCCAGTTCCCCGACCCGAACGGTCCGACCGGGGCGATCGCGGCGGTGGATCCCCGCAACGGGAGAATCCTCGCGCTCCACGGCGGCTCGGACTTCCACCAGAGCCAGTTCGACATCGCCCGGCTGGGCCGCCGCCATCCCGGGAGCGCGTTCAAGCCGTTCGTCTACGCCTCCGCCCTCGAGCAGGGCTTCCCCCTCACCACGCGGCTGCAGGGTGCGAGCCCCGCGTACTTCGCCAACGTGCCCGGCTGGAGCCGCGAGGACGGCGGGGTGCGCAACTACGGCAACTCGAGCTACGGGCGCCTCGACATGCGCGAGGCGCTCGTGCGCAGCGTGAACACGGCGGCGGCGCAGCTCATGCTCATGGTGGGGCCGGACAAGGTGCTCGACCTCGCGGGGCGGATGGGGATCAACGTGGACGCGATGACCGAGGGGCTCGTGAACCCCTCGATCGCGCTCGGCAGCCCGCAGCGGGGGGTCACGCCGCTCGAGATGGCAGCCGCGTACGGCACGTTCGCGAACGACGGCAACTACGCCGCCCCGCACGTGATCGACCGTGTCGACGACGCGAGCGGCAAGGAGGTGTACCGGGTTGAGGTCCGCCCGCAGCGCGCGGTCGACGCCGCCGTGGCCGAGGCCCTCGTCGGCATGATGAAGGACGTCGTCCGGCGCGGCACCGCCACGCGGGCACGGCTGACCGGCTGGGAGGCCATGGGCAAGACCGGCACGACGCAGAACAGCTACGACGCGTGGTTCGTCGGCGGCGTGCCGGTCCTGTCGACGGCGGTGTGGATGGGCCACGTCGGCGAGAACATCCCGATGCGGGGGATGACCGGTGGCTCGGTGCCCGCCTCGATGTGGCAGTCGTTCATGTCCCGAGCCCTCGAAGGGGTGGAACCGGTTCCGTTCGTCCACAGCGGTGGGAGCCTGAGCCAGATCGCGTCCGCGGCCGAGGTGCCGGTCCCCGACGTGCGCCGCATGGACGAGGCGCAGGCGATGGCGGTGCTCGCCGAGGCCAAGCTCGCCGGACAGGTCCAGCAGGTTTCCGCGCGGACACCGCAGGGACTCGTCGTGTGGCAGAGCCCCCGCCAGGGCGCGGCCGCCGCCCCGGGGACGACCGTCACGATCGGCGTGTCGAGCGGCCGGGGGTCCGAGCCGGACAGGCGGCGCCCCCGGGAGTCATCCGGCCAGCAGCCGTCGCCGCCGTCGTCGCCGCCGCCTCCCCCGGCACCCGCTGCTCCGCCACCCGCCGCGCCGCCCGCCGAGGCGCCGCGGCGGGTGGCGGAGCAGCGGGTGCCGGGGGAGGCGGCGGCGACGACGGCGGCGACGGCTGCTGGCCGGATGACTCCCGGGGCCGCCGCCCCGGGGACGACCGTCACGATCGGCGTGTCG
>DATLGH010000109.1 GCA_035540635.1 Egibacteraceae bacterium
CACGAGCGTGGAGGGGTGGGGGAACTTGCCGTAGAACAGGTTGACCATCTCCCGGCCGAGCCGGGTCATCTGGATGGCCTCGAGATAGATCTTGCCGGTCAGGGGCGCCATCGCGTCCATGATGTCTTTGATCGTCTCGTAGCCGTGCAGCCCCGAGTGCGGCGCAAGCGTCGTCTCGGCCTTGCGGACGATCTCGGGGTTCGTGGCCTCGACGAGCGGCGTGGAGTAGTCGGGACCTGCGAGCAGCCCCATGTGGATCGGCGCGTCGTAGAGCATCTCGGCGAGCTCGCCGAGGTTGCGCGCGATGACCCCCATGGGCGGCGGACGCACGCCGAACGCCATGTCCATGCACTGCGACGAGCAGGTCGCGTGCGTGCCACCGCACACGCCGCAGGCGCGGGAGGTGAGGTCGATCGAGTCGCGCGGGTCGCGGCCCTCCATGATGAGCTCGTAGCCGCGGAACAGCATCGCCATCGAGTGGCACGTGACGGCCTCGCGCTTCTCCAAGTCGAGCTGCACGTGCACGGCCAAGGCGCCGGCCACGCGGGTGATCGGGTCGATCATCCAGTCGCGGACCTTCGGCTCGGTCGCCACGGCGCCACCAGCCACGCGGGCGGTCCTGGTCTTCGTGAAGCCCTTGGGCTTCTCCGTGCCGTTCACCGACCAGGGGTTCGCCACCCCCTCGCGGAGGCTCGCCTTGCCGTTCTCGTCGAACTGCACCGGGAGGTTCTTGAAGCACATGGAGGTAACTCCTTTACGGTCGGCCCCCACCGGGCGCGCCGGGTGACGACTGCGAATGGGCATGCGCGATGAAGGCAGGCTTCATGGTGCAGGATGATGCTTCCGCCCGAGGGGTGGGGGTGGGCAACATTTCCTGGGGTATGACGTCGGGCCGGTCGCTGTGGCCAACAGTGACCGGGCTTAAGTCAGACTAACAGGAACGACTGTACCGTCAAGTAAGCCTTACGACAGGTGTTCAGCGCTCGAAGAGTTCACCGAGGCGGGCAAACGGGTCGAGCTCCCGTAGCCGGCCCGCGGGGACGGTGACGAGCTCGTCGGCGCGGGGGGCAACGATGTCGACCCCCGCGCCGAAGGCGTGCAGCTCGACGTCGGTGACGAGCGTGACCCCGATCCCGCCGGTCAGTGCCCGGTCGGGCTGGATGGTGTAGCGCAGCCGCGTCACGCGGTTCCCAGCGTCCAGCCAGACGTCGAGCGGCAGGTCGCCGCGGCCACGCAGGCGGCGCAGCCCACGGGCGACGTCCTCCGCCCACCCCGACAGCGCCTCGGCGGCGCGGTCGAGGTCGACCGTCACACGGAATCGCGTCGAGGGCTGCCCACGGACGGACTCCTCGCCGAGCGCCTCGGGCATGCCCTCGAGCGCGCGGAGAAGCCCGAGCGCGGCGACGGGGTTCGTGAGACCGGGTGCGGCCGTGCCCGGGCCGGCGGGGTCGTCGGCATCGCCGACGCGCACCCACGCCTCGCGTCCACCCACCGGCAGGCGGACGTAGGTGTCCCCGCGGTCGTGCAGCAGCTGGACCGGCTCGGGGAGCAGGCGGCGCAGCAGTGGCACGGACGCCCCGGGCACCTCCCGGCGAAGAAGGGCCCGCTGGGCGGCGAAGTCGACCTCGCCCTCGGCGACGGCCAGCGTGAAGGGTCCGACCACCGGCACGCCCTCCACCGTGCCGGCCACGGCGACGTGGGCGGTGCGCGCGGCGATCGTGGCGTCGGGCGCGGCGGCCAGCCGCCGCAGGTCGCCGCCGCCCACGAGCCGCCACGCGGCGAACGCCACCGCGACGACGACGAGGGCCACCACGCCCGCCACCACCAGGCGGCGCCGGCGCCGCCCGCGTGTGGCCGCGCCGGCCCCCGGCTCGAGCGCCGTCAGGGGCCCGTCGTCCATCCGACGACCCTACCCGGGCTGCCTCGGGCGTCGGCGCACGGGCAGCCCCGCCACGGCGGCGATGCTTGACCCCTGGTCGGTCTGTGCGACGCTGGCGCCGTCCACCGAGCGCTCGCCGGCTGGAGAGGAGCCCGCATGGAGGTGCCCGGCCGGCTGCCCCCGGCGTGGGAGCACGCCCTGGCGGCGTACCGGATCCACCTGTGCGACGAACGGATGCTCGCCGATCACAGCGTCGCGGCGTACACGCGCGACGCCCGCCAGCTCGCGCAGTTCTGCGCCGGTTTCGCCATCGACGACCCTGACGAGGTCGCGCCGCTCGTGCTGCGGCGCTACCTCGCCTCGCTGGTCGCCGACGGCTACGCGCGGGCTTCGGTGGCGCGGAAGGCCGCCACCGCCCGCAGCCTCTTCGCGCTGCTCCGACGCAAAGGCCTCGTCGAGGACGATCCCGCGGCGGCGCTCGGCACCCCGAAGGTCGGTCGCGGGCTGCCCCGCGTCCTGCGCCCGGACCAGGTGCGCGCGCTCGTCGCCGCACCCGACCCGGCGACGCCGATGGGGCTGCGCGACCGGGCGCTGCTCGAGCTGCTGTACGCGAGCGGTGCCCGGGTCAGCGAGGCGGTCGGGCTCGATCTCGACGCCGTCGACCTGTCGGCGGCCACCGCGCGCCTGCACGGCAAGGGCGCGAAGCAGCGCCTCGTCCCACTCGGTGAGCCGGCCTGCCTGGCCCTGCGACGCTGGCTCGACGAGGGGCGGGGCGCCGTGCTCGCGGCGGTCCCCGCGCCGCCGGCCGCCGCGGCGGTGTTCGTCAACAGCCGGGGAGCCCGCCTGTCGCCGCGCGGGGCGTACACCGTCGTGGAGCGTGCAGGCCGCGACACGGGACTGGGGCGGGTCAGCCCGCACACGCTCCGCCACAGCTACGCGACGCACCTGCTCGAGGGCGGCGCGGACCTGCGCAGCGTCCAGGAGCTCCTCGGACACGTTGCCCTGTCGACCACGCAAAATTACACTCACCTGTCGCGGGAGCACCTGCGAGCCAGCTACGAGCACGCGCACCCACGTGCGTGAGCGGTCGAGGGACGCCATCCGATATGTCCAGCGCTGACCCGGCAGGCACAGCGCGCCCCCGTGACGGGCGCGCGTCGCAGGACCCCGACGTCGTCGCGCTCTGGGAGCGGTACAAGAAGACGGGCGAGGTGGACGTCCGCGAGCGGCTCATCCTCCAGTACTCGCCCCTCGTGAAGTACGTCGCCGGTCGGGTCTCCGTGGGGCTGCCAGCCACCATCGAGCACGGCGACCTCGTGAGCTACGGCATGTTCGGGCTGATCGACGCCATCGAGAAATTCGACCTCGCGAAGGCGGTGAAGTTCGAGACCTACGCCATCGCCCGCATCAAGGGGGCGATCATCGACGAGCTCCGGTCGGTTGACTGGGTTCCCCGCAGCGTTCGCTCGAAGGCCCGCAACGTGGAGAAGGCGCTCGCCGCCCTGGAGGGCCGGCTGCGGCGGACCCCGACCGAGACCGAGCTCGCCGAGGAGCTCGGCATGAGCCTCGACGACCTGCGGCACACGCTCGCCCAGGTCTCCCTCGTGTCCCTCGTGGCCCTCGACGAGTCCCTCGGCGGTGAGGATCACGAACGCCAGGCGCTCGTCGACACCCTGCAGGACCCGAAGGCCGTCAACCCCGAGTCGAGCTACGAGGACACCGAGCTGAAGGCCATCCTCACCGACGCCATCAGCCGCATGACCGAGCGCGAGAAGACCGTCGTCGTCCTCTACTACTTCGAGGGGCTGACCCTCGCGCAGATCGGAGAGGTCCTCGGGGTCACCGAGTCCCGGGTCTGCCAGGTGCACACGAAGGCCGTGCTCGGCCTGCGCGCGAAGATCAACGAGCGCATCGCGGGCTGACGCCCACCTTCGTCCACAGGGTCACCGACCCGCCGGGCCCGCCCGCGCCGCCGCCGTCGTACGGTGCCCCCGGAGGTGGCGACGTGCGCGTGACGAGGGTCGGGACGACGGTGCTGGCGGTGCTGCTCGCCCCGATGTGGATTCCCGGTGCGGCGGCAGGGGCAGGGTTGGCGCAATCGGTCGTGCCGCCCGTCGACGGCGAGCTGCTGCGCCCCTTCACGGCCCCCGCCACACCCTACGGTCCCGGGCACCGTGGCGTGGACCTCGCCGCGCAGCCGGACGACCCCGTGCGGGCCGCCCTGCCCGGCGTCGTCACGTTCGCCGGCGAGGTGGCCCGCCGAGGCTGGGTCACCGTCGACCACGGTGGAGGTCTGGAGACCACCTACGGGGCGCTCGACCCCCGTGCCGTGACCGCCGGTGAGCGCGTGGAAGCAGGCCAGCTGCTCGGGCGGCTGGCCGCCGGGGCCGGGCACCTCGACTGGGGCGCACGGCTGCACGGTGACTACATCGACCCGCTGCGCCTCTTCGGCCGATGGCAGCCCCACCTCGTGCGGTTGCCGCGCTGACCAGCGTGAAGGGCTCGCGCCCCGGCCGTGCGGTCGCGGCTCCGCGTGGCGCGCGGTATCCTCGCCCGTGGTCCGGGCGTTTCGGACCGTTTTCGCGTCGCCCCGCGCGACGCACCACTACACAACGCGCGCCGCAGAAGCCCGCGGTGCCGCCCGCCGCTTCGCGGTGTGCGGTCGAGAAAGCCGGCGCGCGTGAGGCCAACCGCAGCGCGCGACCCCGCGTCGCGCCAACCAGGAAGGACCGTCCCATGGCCGTCGTGAGCATGCGCGACCTGCTCGAGGCCGGTGTCCACTTCGGGCACCAGACCCGTCGTTGGAACCCGAAGATGAAGCGCTTCATCTTCAGCGAGCGCAACGGGATCTACATCATCGACATCCAGCAGACCATCGGGATGCTGGAGCAGGCCTACCACTTCGTCCGTGACACGGTCGCCAGGGGTGGCACGGTCCTGTTCGTCGGCACGAAGAAGCAGGCCCAGGAGGCGGTGGAGCAGCAGGCCATGCGCGTCGGGATGCCCTACGTCAACTACCGCTGGCTCGGCGGGATGCTCACGAACTTCGAGACGATCAAAGCCCGGCTGCGGCGCCTGAACGAGCTCGAGGAGATGGAGCAGTCCGGCACCCTCGAGCTCCTTCCGAAGAAGGAGGTCCTCACCCTGCGCCGGGAGCGTGAGAAGCTCGAGCGCAACCTCGGTGGGATCAGGGGCATGAACAAGCTGCCCGCGGCCGTCTGGGTGGTCGACACGGTGAAGGAGCACATCGCCGTGAAGGAGGCCAACCGCCTCGGCATCCCCGTCGTGGCGGTGGTCGACACGAACTGCGACCCCGACGAGATCCAGTACGTCATCCCGGGTAACGACGACGCGATCCGGTCCGGCGCCCTGCTCACGCGCATCATCGCCGACGCCTGCGCCGAGGGCTACGTGCAGCGCGCCAGCCGCAGCGCCGACGACGTCGTCGCCGAGCAGGCGGCGGCCGCCGCCGCTGCGGCGCAGAAGCCCGCGGCGGGCGCACCGCGTGTCGAGGAGAACGAGCCGCTCGCGGAGTGGGAGATCGCCCTGCAACGCGAGGAGGCCCGCCAGGCCGCAGCGGCTGCCGGCGGAGGTCTCACCGGCGACGCGGAAGGGCCCCCCCAGGCGGGCGACGCCACGCCCGATGCCGCCGGCGACGCCCCCGTGGACCCCCTCGACGGGGCTGCCGCCGAGCAACCCGTGCCGCTGCCCGCGCCCGAGCAGGCGCCCCAGCCCGACCCCGAGGCCTCCCACGGGACGCAGGAACCCCCGACGACGACCGGCACCTGAGGCTCGGCTTCGATCTCTCGCTAGGAGAACGCGTGGCTGACATCACCGCTGCTGACGTGAAGAAGCTCCGCGACGCCACCGGCGCGGGGATGATGGACTGCAAGAGAGCCCTCCTCGACGCCGACGGCGACTTCGACAAAGCGGCCGAGCTCGTGCGTGAGCGCACGGGGGCGAAGATGGAGGGCCGGGTCGGCGAGCGCACCGCGTCCGAGGGCCTGGTCCACGCCTACCTGCACGCGCCGACGCCCGGCCTGCCGCCCAAGGTCGGTGTCCTGCTCGAGCTCAACTGCGAGACCGACTTCGTCGCCAAGGGCGACGGCTTCCGCCAGCTCGCCAACGACGTCGCCCTCCACATCGCGGCCATGAAGCCGCTCGTGGTAAGCGAGCAGGAGGTCGATGCGGCGACGCTCGACGCCGAGCGCGAGTTCGCCGAGCGCCAGGCGCGGGACGAGGGCAAGCCGGACCACATCGTCGAGCGCATCGTCGAGGGCAGGCTCAAGGCCTTCTTCGCCGACAAGGTGCTGCTGAACCAGCCCTTCGTGAAGGACGACAAGCGCACCGTCGGGCAGCTGCTCGCGGACTTCCAGCGCACGAGCGGCGAGAAGATCGAGGTGGGGCGGTTCGTCCGCTACCAGGTCGGCGCCTGATCCCCTGCACCGTCTCGGGGCGGGCGCCTCAGCGGCCTCCGGCTCGCGGAAGAACCCTTTAGGTCGCCTCCGGCCGACGAGGCGCCCCCCTCCGGTACCATGCGAGGGGGCCGACCTGGGAGCGGGTGAAGCTTGAGCGCGGAAGTCAAGTACGGGCGGGTGCTGCTGAAGCTCGGGGGCGAGGCGTTCTCGGACGACACCACCACGATCAGCCCTCCGCTCGTCCACTCCGTCGCCCGCCAGCTCGCCGACGTCATGCAGGAGGGGCTGCAGCTGGGCGTCGTCGTGGGCGGGGGCAACATCTTCCGGGGCAAGTCTCCCGCGGCCGGGGGCATGGACCGTTCCAGTGCCGACAACATGGGGATGCTCGCCACCGTGATCAACGCCCTGGCGCTCCAGGACGCCTGCGAGAAGCACGGGCTGCAGACGCGGGTGCAGTCGGCGGTGACGATGGCGGAGCTCGCCGAGCCCTACATCCGCAGACGGGCGATCCGCCACCTCGAGAAGGGCAGGCTCGTCATCTTCGCCGCCGGGCTCGGGGCACCGTACTTCTCGACCGACACGGCCGCCGCGCAGCGTGCGCTCGAGATCGGGGCTGAGGCCCTGCTGAAGGGGACGAAGGTCGACGGGGTCTACGACCGCGACCCGCACGTCCACCCCGATGCGAGCCGCTTCGACAGCCTCACCTACTTCGAGGTCCTGAGCCGGGGGCTGGGGGTCATGGACGCCACCGCCATCTCGCTCTGCATGGACCACGACCTGCCGATCATCGTCTTCGACCTGTTCAGCGAGGGCAACATCCGGCGGGCGGTCGCGGGCGAGGCGATCGGCACCCTCGTGCACGCGGTGACCGATTCATGAGCCCATCCGGGAGGAGGCATCCGTGATCGACGAGATCCTGAGCGAGGCCGACGCGAAGATGAACGCCGCGGTGGAGCACACGCGGGTGGCATTCAGCAAGATCCGCACCGGCCGGGCGAACCCGGGGCTCATCACCGACCTGCCCGTCGACTACTACGGCTCGCCCACCCCGCTCCAGCAGATCGCGGGCGTGAGCGTCCCCGAGGCGCGCATGCTCGTGATCAGCCCCTACGACCAGAACGCGCTGAAGGAGATCGAGCGGGCGATCGCCCACGCCGACCTCGGGCTGAACCCCACCAACGACGGCAGCATCATCCGCGTCGTGTTCCCCGAGCTCACCGAGGAGCGACGCAGGGAGTTCGTGCGCCTCGCGCGGGAGCGCGCCGAGGAGGGACGGGTGGCGATCCGCAACGTGCGCCGGCAGGCCAAGCACGACATCGGTGAGCTCGCCGACGACTCGGTGATCCCCGAGGACGACGCCCGGCGCGCCGATCGCCAGCTGCAGGACCTCACCGACCGCCACGTCGCCGAGGTGGACAAGCTGCTCGCGAACAAGGAGAAGGAGCTCCTGGAGGTCTGAGGCGACTTGCAGCCCGAGGAACCCGTCACGGAGGCACCGCCGTCCGCGCCCGTCCCGCGTGCGACCGGCAGGAACCTGCCCGTGGCGATCGCCTCCGGCGTGGCGCTCGCCGCCTCGTTCGTCGCCGCGCTGCTCTTCCATCCTCTGACCGCGCTCGCGTTCATCGCGCTGTTCGCGGTCATCGCCCTGCTGGAGCTCGACGTCGCGTTCCGCGACCAGGGGCTGCGCCCCGCCACGCCGCTGGCCATCAGCGCCGGGCTCGTCATGCTTTTCGGGACCTACTTCACCGGGCAGTCCGCGCAGTCGGTGGGCCTCGTGCTGCTGCCCGTCGGCGCGCTCGCGTGGATGCTGCTCGACACCGGACGCCAGCGGGTCGTCGCAAGCCTCGGCGCGACGCTCCTCATGGCCCTGTGGGTGCCCTTCCTCGTGAGCTTTCTGGGGCTGCTGCTCGTGCGCGACGACGGCGTCTGGCTCGTCATGGCGGCTGTGGCGCTGAGCGTCACGAACGACATCGGCGCGTTCGCGGTCGGCAGCAAGTTCGGCCGCCGCAAGCTCGCCCCGTCGGTCAGCCCCCACAAGAGCTGGGAGGGCTTCGCCGGGGGGATGGCGACGACACTCGTCATCGCCGCGACGGTGACTGGTCCGTTCGTGCCCGGCCTCGACGTCGTCGAGGCGCTCGTCGTCGGAGCCGGAGTGGCCGTCGCCTCGACCCTCGGCGACCTCGCCGAGTCCCTCGTGAAGCGCGACCTGGGGATCAAGGATCTCGGGAGGATCATCCCGGGGCACGGTGGCATCATGGACCGGGCCGACGCGGTCATCTTCGCGCTCCCGGCGACCCATCTCCTGCTCGTCGTGCTCGGACGCTGATCCTTCCGTGGACCCCTACGCACTTGGCCTCGACGGCCTCACCGACCTCCTCACCGATGAGCCGGCCTACCGGGCGCGGCAGGTCCAGGCTTGGCTCACGCGCGGTGTCGACGACCCCCGCGCGATGAGCGACCTGCCGGCCGGCCTGCGCGAGCGCCTCGCCGGCGTCCTCGACCCGCCGCCGCGGGTCCTTCGCAACAGCACCGCCGACGAGGGGCTCACCCGCAAGGTCTTGCTCGAGTTCTCCTCGTCGGGGGCCGCCGAGGGCGTCGAGGCGGTGCTCATGCTCTACCCACGGACCGCCACCCGGGCCGGCAGGGCGACCGTGTGCGTGTCCACGCAGGCGGGGTGCGCGATGGGTTGCCCGTTCTGCGCGACGGGCCAGGCGGGGTTCCGCCGCCAGCTCGGCGTCGGGGAGGTCGTGCGGCAGGTGACGGTGATGCAGCGCCTGCTGACCTCCGGTGAGCTCGGCGTGGACGGCGTCCCCGCGCACGTCACGAACGTCGTGTTCATGGGGATGGGGGAGCCCCTGGCGAACGTGGAGGCGACCGTGGGGGCGGTGCGCTGGCTGCACGACCGCGAGGGCTTCGGTCTGTCCGCGCGGTCCCTCACCGTCTCGACCGTCGGTGTCGTACCGGGCATCCGCCGCCTCACCGAGCTGGGGCTGCCGATCACGCTCGCGGTGAGCCTGCACGCCCCCAACGACACGCTGCGTGACAACCTCGTCCCGCCGAACCGCCAGTGGCCGCTTGCGGTCCTGCTCGAGGCATGCCGCCGCTACCAGGAGACGACCGGGCGCCGCCTCACGTTCGAGTACGTGCTCATCGCGGGCATCAACGACCGGCCCGAGCATGCCGAGCAGCTCGCAGGGCTCGTCGGCGACTTCGGCGCGCACGTCAACCTCATCCCGATGAACCCCACGCCGGCGGTGCCCTGGCGGGCACCGCCCGTCGCCGAGCAGCGCGCCTTCGCCGCGCGCCTCGAGCAGGGCAGGGTGCGGGCGACCATCCGCCACAACCGGGGCGGCAACATCGACGCCGCCTGCGGCCAGCTCTACGCCGACTACCTCCTCGGCAGCGGACGGACGCTGCCTGCCGCGGTCGGCGCCGCCGGCCGCGTCGAGGCCGGCGGGGGCCGGTGACCGCGCCGGCCGGCGCCGACGCCCCGGCCGGGGCCCTGCACGGGACGCGGGGGAACGCCGGTGCGGTCCCCGTCACGATCCTCGGCTCGACGGGGTCGATCGGCACGCAGACGCTCGACGTCGTCGATGCCCACCCCGAGCGCTTCCGCGCGGTCGCGCTCGCTGCGGGCGGCAACGCCGACCTGCTCGTCGCCCAGGCCCGCCGCTTCGGCGCCGATCGGGTGGCGCTGGCCGACCCCGCGGCCGCCGCACGCGCCCGCGAGGCGCTCGGGACGGCCGTGGACGTGCTCGACGGGCCGCAGGCGTCCGCCGAGCTCGCCGCGGCGGCCGGGCCGGAGGGCGTCGTGCTGAACGGCATGGTGGGGTCCCGCGGGCTGCGGCCGACCCTCGTCGCCCTGCGGGGAGGCAGCCGCCTGGCGCTGGCGAACAAGGAGTCGCTCATCGTGGGCGGCCCGCTCGTCACGAGCGCCGCGCAGCCGGGTCAGATCGTGCCGGTCGACAGCGAGCACTCGGCCCTGGCGCAGTGTCTGCGGGCCGGGGCGCCACGTGAGGTCGAGCGGCTGATCCTCACGGCCAGCGGGGGGCCGTTCCGCGGCCGCACCCGCGCGGAGCTCGCCGACGTGACGGTCCGTGACGCGCTCGATCACCCGACGTGGGACATGGGGGCGGTGATCACCGTCAACTCCGCCACGCTCGCGAACAAGGGACTCGAGGTGATCGAGGCGCACCTGCTGTTCGGGATCGACTACGACCGCATCACCGTCGTCGTCCATCCGCAGTCCGTCGTCCACGGCATGGTCGAGTTCTGTGACGGTGCGACCGTGGCACAGCTGTCCCCACCCGACATGCGCCTGCCGATCCAGCTCGCGCTCGGATGGCCGGATCGCCTGCCCGAGGCGCCTGCGCGCATGGATTGGACACGGGCGACCACCCTTCAGTTCGAGCCGGTCGACGCCGAGACGTTCCCCATGGTGGCGCTCGCCGCGGCGGCGGGCCGTCGCGGCGGGGTTTTCCCCGCCGTGCTGAACGCCGCGAACGAGGAGGGCGTCGCCGCCTTCCTGTCCGAACGTCTGGATTTCCTCGGCATCGCCCGCGTGGTCGAGGCAGTCTTGGGGGAAGCCGAACCGCTCGCCGACCCGACCCTCGACGGCCTGCTCGCAGCCGAGGACTGGGCACGCCAGCGGTCGCAGGAGCTCATCGCCGGCCGCGCCGGGTAGGCCGGAGGAGCGGGCGGACCGCGCCGTACCCAGAGGAGCGACATGTACGTCACGATCTTCATCGTGAGCCTCATCGTGGTCATCATGATCCACGAGTTCGGCCACTTCATCTCGGCGAAGGCCTTCGGCATGAAGGCCGAGCGCTTCTTCCTCGGCTTCGGGCCCACGCTCTGGTCGGTGCAGAAGGGCGAGACCGAGTACGGCGTCAAGCTCATCCCCGCCGGCGGGTTCGTGAAGATCGCCGGGATGAGCTCCTACGAGGAGACCGATCCGGCCGATCAGGGACGGCGATTCTTCGAGAAGCCGGCCTGGCAGCGGCTCGTCGTGCTGAGCGCCGGCTCCGCCACCCACTTCATCGTCGCCGCCGCGCTGCTGTTCAGCGCGCTTGCGTTCATCGGGCTGCCCGCGGGCAGCAACGAGGTCGCCGCGGTCAGCGACGACAGTCCCGCCGCCGCGGCCGGTCTCGCCGAGGGTGACGTCATCGTGGCGGTCGACGGGGTTGCGACCTCGGACTTCGAGGCCATCCGCGAGGCGGTCCTCGCGCGCGCCGGGCAGACCGTGCCGATCGTCGTCGAGCGGGACGGCACCACTGTGGAGGTCCAGGCGTCGATTGCCGAGCAGACCGTCGAGGGTGAGCAGCAGGGCTTCCTCGGCGTGGGTCCCCGGGCCGTGACGCGCCGGGTGCCCGTCGGAGAGGCCGTGGCGGCGACGGTCGTGGGCGACTTCTCCGTCGCACGTCTGACGTACCTCACCGTGCAGGGGCTCGGTCAGGCCTTCAGCCCCGAGGGGATCTCACGCTGGATCGGAGGGCTCGACGCCGACCAGCCCCGCACCGCCGAAGGTCCCATGAGCGTGGTCGGTGTCGGCCAGGCGATCAGCGCGTTCGGCGCCGCCGGGGACCTGTTCGCGATCGTCATCGTGCTTGCGCAGCTCAACATCGTCCTCGGCCTGCTGAACATGCTTCCGCTGCCGCCCCTCGACGGCGGCCGAGCCGGCGTATCCGGGTCGGCCCGGTCGAGGTCGGCGGCGGCGCGCCGGTCAGCGTGCAGTCGATGACGACGACGCCCACGCACGACGTCAACGCCACCCTGCAGCAGATCGCGGCACTGAACGCCGCCGGCGTCGACATCGTGCGGGTGGCCGTGCCCCGCCAGGAGGACGCCGACGCGCTGGCCGCCATCGCGGCGAAGTCGACGGTGCCGGTCATCGCCGACATCCACTTCCAGTGGAAGTACGCGATGACCGCCATCGAGGCCGGCTGCGCCGGCGTGCGCATCAACCCCGGCAACATCCGCAAGCACGACAAGGTGAAGGTCATCGGGGACGCCGCCAAGGAGCGGGGCGTATCGATCCGCATCGGGGTCAACGGCGGGTCGCTCGAGGACGTCGTGCTCGCCCGACACGGCAGGGCGACGCCCGAGGCCCTTGTCGAGTCGGCGCTCGCCGAGGTGCGCCTCCTCGAAGACGTCGACTTCTTCGACACGAAGATCAGCGTCAAGCACTCCGACCCCTGGATCATGATCTCCACCTACCGGCTGCTCGCCGAGCGCTGCGACTACCCGCTGCACCTCGGCGTCACGGAGGCCGGCCCCCTGAAGACCGGCAGCATCAAGTCCGCGGTCGGCATCGGCACCTTGCTCGCCGAGGGGATCGGGGACACGATCCGCGTGTCGTTGTCGGCCGACCCCGTCGAGGAGGTCAAGGCCGGCATCGCCATCCTCGAGTCGCTGCACCTGCGCGAGCGCGGCCTCGACGTCGTGAGCTGTCCGTCGTGCGCCCGCGCGGAGGTCGATGTGTACAGCCTCGCGGAGAAGGTGCAGGCGGGTCTCGAGGGCATCGACGTCCCCCTGCGCGTCGCGGTCATGGGCTGCATCGTCAACGGCCCCGGGGAGGCCCGGGAAGCCGACCTCGGCGTGGCCGCCGGCAAGGGCAAGGGCCAGATCATCCAGCGTGGGCAGGTGCTGTTCACCGTCGCCGAGGCCGACATCGTCGAGACCCTCGTCCACTTCGCCGGCGAGATGGCCGACGAGATCCGCGCCCAGCGCGGCGAGGGAGCACCCACGGTCGTCGCCTGACCTTCCGCGTCGCCCCGCCCCGCCACCGGTTGGACAGACATCGGGGCGAGCCAGGGAGTAGTGTCTGGCTTGTATGCCGGTTTTGACTCCTGACGACGCGCGCGCCTTTCTCGCCGAGCACCGCCGGGGCGTGCTCGCGACGATGAAGTCCTCGGACGGGCGCCCGCAGCTGTCGAACGTCTCGTATGCGGTCGTCGACGGGCTCATCGGCGTGTCGGTCACCGCGGGGCGCGCCAAGGTGGCCAACGTGCACCGCGATCCGCGGGTGAGCCTTCACGTCACGAGCGTGGACTTCTGGACCTACGTCGTGGCCGAAGGCGACGCCGAGCTCTCCCCCGTCTCCACCGACCCGGGTGACGCGACGGGGCGCATGCTCCTGCGGGTCTACGAGAGCGCGGCCGGCAAGCCCCATCCCGACCCGGAGGAGTTCTTCCAGGCGATGGTCGACGACCGGCGCCTGCTCCTGTCGTTCACCCCGACCTACCTCTACCCGACCACGGGGTAGCGACCGCGGCGCCAAGGGGCCGGCTCGCCGGAGGCCGTTGCCGGGTTGCCGGCGCGCTGCTAGGTTCACTGGTGGACCCGCCGGGTCGGGAGGCTCGGCCTGTCCGGATCGGTGCTGACGTACCGCTCGCGCGGCCGAGTGCGCGAGTCAATCGAAGCCTGAACGCGCGAGAGTGGGCGTCACGCCCACTTTTTCTTTCGCCCGACGGCTGCGGGAAGGTGGTGACGACGCATGGCTGGCCTCACCGATACGGTTCGCGCGCTGGCCGAGCCGCTCGCCGCCGACGCCGACGTCGACCTCGTCGACCTCCAGGTGAAGGGCTCGGGCAGCCGCCAGCTCGTGCGGGTGGTCGTGGACCGCAAGGGCGGCGTCGACCTCGCCACCTGCCAGCGGCTGTCGCAGCGGCTGTCCGCACGTCTCGACGAGGCCGACCCGTTCCCGTCGCGCTACTCGCTGGAGGTCACCTCGCCGGGCATCGACCATCCCCTGGCCGACCGGCGGGCCTTCGAGCGTGTCGAGGGTCGTGACGTCCTCGTCCACCGCGACGCGGGCGACGGGCGCGTCGTCCAGCTGCGCGGGCGTGTGCTGATTGCGGACGAGGAGGCGGTCGTCATCGAGACGGGCGGGGAGCGCGTTGGCGTGCGCTACGACGACATCGTCAAGGCGACACAGAGCCTGCCCTGGTGAGAGGAGCGAGCCGATGAAGGTCGAGATCGAAGCGCTGCGCAGCATCGAGCGCGAGAAGGGCATCGGCTTCGACACGGTGATCGAAGCGCTCGAGAGTGCGCTCGCGAGCGCCTACAAGCGCTCGGACGGCGAAGCCGAGGAGGCGCGAGTGGTCATCGACCGCGCCACGGGCGAGGTCACGGTCCACGCCCAGGAGCTCGACGACGACGGCAACGTCGTCGCGGAATGGGTCGACACCCCCCACGACTTCGGGCGCATCGTCGCGCAGACCGCCAAGCAGGTGCTGATGCAGCGGCTCCGCGAAGCCGAGCGTGAGCTCACCTACGGCGAGTACTCCGGCAAGGAGGGCGACCTCGTCACCGGCACCGTGCAGATCCACGACAACCGCGTGACGGTGCTCGACCTCGGTAACGCCGAGGCGGTGCTGCCCTACGCGGAGCAGGTTCCCACCGAGAGCTACGAGCACGGCACCCGCCTGCGGGCCTACATCGTCGAGGTGCGCCGCTCGGCGAAGGGACCGCAGATCGTCTGCAGCAGGACCCATCCGAACCTCGTGGAGGAGCTTTTCCGCCTGGAGGTACCCGAGATCGCCGACGGCCTCGTCGAGATCCGGGGCATCGCCCGGGAGGCCGGTTACCGCACGAAGATCGCCGTCTCCTCCAACGACCCGGCCGTCGACCCCGTCGGGGCCTGCGTGGGCGCTCGCGGCAGCCGCGTCCGCGCGATCGTCGAGGAGCTCAACGAGGAGAAGATCGACATCATCAACTGGTCCGACGAGCCGGCCGAGCTTGTGGCGAACGCGCTGTCGCCCGCAAAGGTCGCAGCGGTGTACCTCTACGAGGAGGATGCCACCGCGCTCGTCGTCGTTCCTGACTACCAGCTGTCCCTCGCGATCGGCCGGGAGGGCCAGAACGCGCGGCTGGCGGCGCGCCTGACGGGTTGGCGTATCGACATCAAGAGCGAGACGCAGTTCGCCGAGGAGCAGGCCGCGTTCCAGGCGGCCTACGAGCGCGGCGAGGTCGACGAGTACGGCAACCCCGTCGCGCCTCTGCAGGGCGAGGACCCGGCCGCCCCGCACACCGGCGCGTCGGACGGGCAGCCGGGCCTCCTAGGTCACCACAGCGAGGCGGGCGCGGGTGCACCTACCGCAGCCGACCACCAGGAGCGGTAGCATTGGGCCACACCCCCGTCCGCAGGTGCGTTGGCTGCCGTGGAGCAGCCGCCAAGGCCGCCCTCGTGCGGCTGGCCGTCGCGGGGGAGCGCATCGTGGTCGACCTCCCTGCTCGACAGCCCGGCCGGGGCGCGTACGTCTGCCGCGACCGTGCCTGCCTCGAGGCGGCGCTTCGGCGGGAGGGAAAGCCCCTGGTCCGCGCGTTGCGCCGTCGCACAGGACAGGTCACCGTGGACGAGCAGGCCATACGGCAGCAGTGGAGCGAAGCGACGGCGCCGCAGGAAGACGTGAAGGCAGTGGCTTCCGCCACTCGAGGGAGTAGCTGAGTGAGCAAGGTCCGCATCTACGAGCTGGCGAAGGAGACCGGGCTTCCGAACAAGGAAGTCATCCGCCGCCTGGCCGAGTTCGGCGTGGAGGCGAAGTCGCATTCGTCCACGGTCGAGCTCGCCGACGCCGCCCGGTTCCGCGACAGCCTCGGCAAGCAGCGCGAAGAGCGCCGCAGACAACGGGAAGAGCGGGAACGCAGGGAAGCCGAGGAGTACGACGTCACGAACCTGCGAGCACCTACGCCGGGCACGAAGGCGCGCCGCGTCCTGCCCCCCCATCTCCGCGAGCAGGCCGAGGACGGCGGCGGCCCGCCGACCGAGCAGCCCGCCGCGCGGCGCTTCCGGCCTGCGACCACGCCGTTCCGCCCCGGTCAGCAGGGCGGTGTGAGCGTCGGTGGGGAGCAGGAGGCGCCCTCCGCGCCCGCTGCACCCTTCGAGGTCGCCGAACCCCGCGCTCCCGCCGCCGGACCGGCCGCCCCGCCGGTCGAGCGTCCGACCGAACGTCCGGCCCCCGCACGGGAGCCCGCGCCGTCTCCTGCCGCGGCGAAGCCGACGCAGCCCGCACCCGCGGGTCCGCCGACCGGCGAGCGGCCCGCGCGGACCGCCGCGGAGGCGGCCCAGGCCGGCGTGGTCCGGCCCGCCCCACGGCCCGCTCCGGCCGAGCGCCCCGGCCCCGCGCGTGAGTCCGAAGGGGAGCCGCGTGGCATTCCCGGGGTGCCCCGTCCCGGAACCCCGCCGCGCCCCGGCCAGCCGACCGTGCGCCCGCCGGTCAGCCCCGCGGCGAGCGGGGCGCCCGTGCAGCCGCGCCGTCGCGTCGAGCACAACCTGCCGCGGGAGGGCACGGGCAAGCGGCACATCCCGCCACCCGTGCGGGCCGCGCCCAAGGACACCCCGACGGCGCCTGCCCGCGGCCGTCCGAGCACGCCGCCACGGCCGGGCGGCGCTCCCGCTCCCGCTGCGGTCCCCGGCCCCGGCGCGCCGGCGCGTGCTCCCGGCGCCGCACCCGGACGCGGGAAGAAGGGCAAGAAGGGCAAGCGCAGGAAGGACCTCACCCTGCAGGAGCAGTTCGAGGTCGAGGCTCGCCCCGGCCGCGCGCACGGCGGTCCCGTCAAGGCGAACGTCGCCGGGCCGGTCGACGTCGTCCCCGGGATCACCGTCGGCGAGTTCGCGAAGGCCATCGGCGTGAACGCCACGGACATCGTGCGCGTGCTGTTCGGCATGGGCGAGATGATCACCGTCACCCAGTCGATGTCGCAGGACCTCGTCGAGCTCGTCGCGGCCGAGCTCGACGCCGACGTGAACTTCGTGACCCCCGAGGACCTCGAGTTCGGCGCCGAGGAGGATGACGACCCCGGCGCCCTCGAGCCGCGGGCGCCCGTCGTCACCGTCATGGGCCACGTCGACCACGGCAAGACGCTGCTGCTCGACGCCATCCGCTCCACCGACGTCGTCAGCGGCGAGGCGGGTGGCATCACCCAGCACATCGGCGCCTACCAGGTCACCAAGGACGGCCGGGCGGTCACCTTCATCGACACCCCCGGCCACGAGGCGTTCACCCAGATGCGCGCACGCGGCGCGCGGATCACCGACGTGGCGATCCTCGTGGTCGCCGCGGACGACGGCGTGAAGCCCCAGACCGTCGAGGCGATCAACCACATCAAGGCCGCCGAGGTCCCGATCATCGTGGCGGTCAACAAGATCGACAAGGAAGGCGCCGACCCGATCAGGGTGCGCACGCAGCTGACCGAGTACGGGCTCGTCGCCGAGGAGTTCGGCGGCGACACCACGATGGTCGACGTCTCCGCCAAGAGCGGGCAGAACCTCGACGAGCTGCTCGAGATGGTGTTGCTGCAGGCCGACGTCGCCGAGCTGCAGGCCAACCCCAACCGTCGCGCCCGCGGCGCGGTCATCGAGGCTCACCTCGACCGCGGCCGCGGCCCCGTCGCCACCGTGCTCGTGCAGGCGGGCACGCTCAAGGTGGGCGACACGCTCGTCGCGGGCATCGCCGACTGCAAGGTTCGGGCGATGTTCGACGACGAGGGGCAGCCGCTCACCGATGCGGGCCCCGCAACGCCCGTGCAGGTGCTCGGCTGGAACGAGGTGCCCGACGCGGGCGACGAGTTCCGCGTCGTCGACGACGAGCGCACCGCCCGTGACATCGCGAGCAACCGCCAGGCGCGCCAGCGCCGGCTGGAGCTCGCCGAGCGCAAGACCCTCTCGCTGGAAGACCTCGGCGAGGCGATCGAAGCTGGTCAGCTGCAGACGCTGAACCTCATCATCAAGGCCGACGTGGCCGGCTCCACCGAGGCGATCGCCGACGCGCTGAACAAGCTCGAGCTGCCCGAGGTGCGGGTGAACATCGTCCACAAGGGCGTCGGCGCGGTGACCGAGAACGACGTGAGCCTCGCCGAGGCGAGTGACGCGATCATCATCGCGTTCAACGTCCGTCCGGAGGCCAACGCCCGCAGCGCCATCGAGGAGTCCGGTGTCGACCTGCGCCTGTACTCGATCATCTACCAGGCGGTCGAGGACATCGAGCGCGCGGTGCGCGGCATGCTCGCACCTGAGTACGAGGAGGTCGTCACCGGCCGCGCGCAGGTGCGCGAGCTGTTCCGGGTGCCCCGTGCGGGCTTCGTCTTCGGCTGCTACGTCACCGAGGGCGTCCTGCGCCGCAACGCCCCCGTCCGGGTCGTCCGCGACGGCGTCGTCGTCGCCGAGGACACCATCACCTCGCTGCGGCGCTTCAAGGAGGACGTGACCGAGGTGGCCACCGGCTACGAGTGCGGAGCGGGCCTCGACAGGTTCCAGGACGTGAAGGTGGGCGACGAGTTCGAGGCGTTCGAGCGCCGGGAGGTCGCCCGGGCCTAGCCGCCTCCCTTGCCGGGGCTTGGGCGGTGGGGGTGTGATGGTG
>DATLGH010000110.1 GCA_035540635.1 Egibacteraceae bacterium
CACGAGCGTGGAGGGGTGGGGGAACTTGCCGTAGAACAGGTTGACCATCTCCCGGCCGAGCCGGGTCATCTGGATGGCCTCGAGATAGATCTTGCCGGTCAGGGGCGCCATCGCGTCCATGATGTCTTTGATCGTCTCGTAACCGTGCAGGCCCGAGTGCGGCGCAAGCGTCGTCTCGGCCTTGCGGACGATCTCGGGGTTGGTGACCTCCACGAGCGGGGTCGAGTAGTCCGGACCCGACAGCAGCCCGAGGTGGATCGGCGCGTCGTAGAGCATCTCGGCGAGCTCGCCGAGGTTGCGCGCGAGAATCCCCATGGGCGGCGGACGCACGCCGAACGCCATGTCCATGCACTGCGCGGACGTGGTCGCGTGCACGCCACCGCACACGCCGCAGGCGCGGGAGGTGAGGTCGATCGAGTCGCGCGGGTCGCGGCCCTCGAGGATGAGCTCGTAGCCGCGGAAGAGCATCGCCATCGAGTGGCACTCGACGGCTTCGCGCTTCTCGAGGTCGAGCTGGACGTGGACCGCGAGCGCGCCGGCCACCCGGGTGATCGGGTCGATCATCCAGTCGCGGACCTTCGGCTCGGTCGCCACGGCGCCACCAGCCACGCGGGCGGTCTTGGTCTTCGTGAAGCCCTTGGGCTTCGCGCCGTCGACCGTCCAGGGGTTGGCCACGCCCTCCTTCAGCTTGGCTCTTCCGAGGTCGTCGAATTCAACGGGCAGGTTCTTGAAGCACATGTGTGGGGCTCCTGGGCTTCGGGGTGGGTGGGACTCAGGTCTTGTTCGCCCGCTGGCGGGCGCGGTAGGCCTTGTAGAACAGCTTCTTGGCACTGCCGGGCTCGGACTTGTAGCGCGCCCAGCCGGAGGGCGCGCCGTCCTCGGTCCAGCGGGTGGTCATGTTCTTGTCTTCCATGGTGATGGCGCGCATCCTGCGGATGGCGCCGCCCACGACCTTGGAGGCGCTGCTCGACACGAACGAGCCCGGGGAGGCCGCGTAGATCGGGGCGAACTTGTCGGGGAAGCCCGGCATCGTGCAACCGATGCAGATGCCGCCCATGTTCATGCAGCCGCCGGTGCCGTTCACGATGCCGCGCTCGGCGATGTTGCACTGCACGACGGGGCCCCAGCAGCCGAGCTCGACGAGGCACTCCTTGTCGCCGTACTCCTCCGCGAACACGCCTTCCTCGTAGTAGCCGGCACGCGGGCAGTGGCGGTGGACGGTCTCGCCGAAGAGCCACGCGGGCCGTCCGAGCTCGTCGAACTCCGGCAGCGGGGCGAGGCCCTGGAGGAAGAGGATGACCGCGGCTGCGGTCTCCATGAAGTTGTCACCAATCGGCGAGCAACCCGGAACGTTCACGACGGGCACGCCGAACGCCGAGCGGTAGTCGCGCCCGAGGAAGTCCATGACGGCCATGGAACCGGTGATGTTGCCCTCGGCGGCGGGGATGCCACCCCAGGTGGCGCAGGTGCCGATCGCCACGACGGCGGCGGCCTTCGGCGCCAGGCGCTTCATCCACTCCGCGGAGGTGATGGGCTGGCCCGTCGCCGGGTCGTCGCCGAGCCCCATGAAGAAGCCGTCGCCCGACTTCGTCTCGTCGAACATGCTCCCCTCCCAGGTGATGACGAAGGGGGCGTCGAGCTCGCCGCGCTCGGCCATGTGCAGGTTCTCGATCCACTCCGCGCCCGACTCGACGGACACGACCGTGTGAATGAGCTCGAGCTTCGGGAGCCCGGGGACGATGCCGTTCAGGAGGTGCTCCACCGGGGGGTTCGTGGCACCGGCCACCGCGATGGTGCACCCGTCACAGGAGCCGCCCACCATCCAGATGAGGTAGAGCTTCTCCAGCGGGCCGAGCCGCATCCGGTTCGGCGGGTCCGTGGAGGGCACCCGGCTCCGCATCGCGATCGGTGCGAACGGGTCGTAGTCCGAGAGCTCTCGGACATCCCGACCCGTCGACGTGCCTGGATGGGGCTGAGCCCCCATGCGTTCAACCATTTGCGCGCCTCTCTCTCAACAGAAGCAGGACGGTGCGGGACGACGTGTAGTTTTCAGGTAGATGACGGTAACAGGTAGTCCGCTGCCGTCAAGGGTCTAGTCATTCTGTCGGGGGTGTCTAGTCAACCTGCCCGCTTGTCGGCTCCCCGTCGCACGGGGTCTTGTCGGGCCTTGGTCTAGTCATCTCCGCTACCACTAGGATACCGTCAGGCTGGTCCGATGCCGGATTTCCCCGGGCCGCGCCCGCCGAGGACCGACGTGATGACCGACCTGCCGCCGCCCTACGGCCGCCCCCGCGGGCCGTCGCTCGCGAGGCCCGAGCTGCTCGCCGCCTTCCTCTCCGGCGCGGACGCGGGCAGCGCTCCCGACGCCCACATCGAGGGGGCGGTGCTCATGAGCGGTCACCAACCCGTGGCCATGCGCATCGTGCGGGCGGTGCTCGTTCGGAGCGCCGAGATGACCGAGGACGCCGACGCCGTGCGCGCCGCGCTCTGCGCCACTCTGCGGCAGGCCGGCGCGGACCTCGTCGAGCAGGATGCGCCTCTGGCCAACCTCGTCGAGATCGAGCTCGTCGGCAGGCGCGCGGATCCCTGGGACCTCTGGGCGCAGGACGCGCAGGAGGGCCGGGCCGAGCTCGCGAGGCGCGCGCTCGGGGACATGCCGGACGCGGTCGGGATCCTCGAGGAGGACAAGGCTCGCCGGCAGGCGCAGTCGGAGATCGACGCCGCGCTGTCCGAGATCGAGCGCGAGCTCTAGCGGTCGCACCCCCAGCGGCGCCCCCCGGACATGCATCGGGGCCGCGCCAGCGGCGCGACCCCGGACGGGGCTCACCGGCCGCCGAGGGCGGCGGCGAGCCCGAGGAGGAACGCGGTCCTAGTACTCCGCCTTCAGCAGGCGCAGGGGGATACCGTCGTGCGTGGGGCAGAAGCCGTCCGACTTCGCCTTCGTCTTGCAGCCGGGCACGGTGCAGACGTAGACGCCGCGGTTCGGCTTCGTGTAGCGCTGCAAGAGACTCACTCGTTCCGACGACTTGGTCCTCATGTAGCCATCCTCCGCACGGTCGCAATCCCTGCCGGGACTTCCGGTCACTACATGATACCTGCACAGAGCGATCCTCATAGACCAACTTCGTGGATTCGCTTTCCCACGCGTGCGTATCCTTGCCGCATGACCCCAGGCAGCGACATCCTCGAGCGCGTGCGGACCGCCCAGGCCGAGCTCGGCACCGGCGACCCCGCGGACGCCCTCGCGCTCGTCGAGCCGCTGCTCGACGAGACGGCGGAGGCCCTGCGAAGCCTCGACTTCGTCGCGCGCTCGCCGGAGGACCGGCGCGCGGTGGTCGAGGCCTTCTGCTACGCGCGCGTGACCGCCATCCTCGCGCTCGAGTCGGTGGGGGCGACCGCGGCGGTGGGGCGCATCCGGGCGCTCGCCGCCGAGGCGCTCGACGTCGCCGCGGAGGGCAACGACGCGTGGAAGGTGCTGTGCGCCGCGGCCGAGATGCTGAGCCGGGCGGGCGACGCCGACGGCGCCGCCTCGTCGGTCATGGCCGCGGCACGCCTCGCGCCGGAGGACGTGGAGTACGTCCGCCAGCTGCGCGGCAGCATCCGGTCGATGTTCCCCGCCGCCTTCGCCGACCGGTAGGCCCGCCCGCTCGCGGGCCCGAGAGGCGCCGGGCGCTGCCCGGTCGGTGTCCCCGACACTGTGTCGGGACCTGCTAACTCGATGTTCCCCGCACTGTGTCCCGCGCTGCTAATTGGACATTCCACGTATTGAGCAAGTCCGGTTTCCGCCCCACCATGCCGGTGAAACCGCCTCGACGTCCGTCGGGGTGACGACAGCGGAAGGACGCACGATGGCGGCTGCGGCGCCCACTCCAACCCGGCCACTGACCACGCGGGAGGGCAGCGCGCGCGCTGGCCGGTCCACGATCCTCCACGACCCCGTGACCCGCGTGGGGGGAGGGCTCGGCGTCCGGGTCGAGACGCAGGGTTCCACGATCACCGACGCGCACGTCTCGGGGACCTCGTTCCGGGGTTACGAGCCGATCCTGCTGGGACGCGACCCCCGCGACTTCCTCCCGCTCATCTCCCGTGCGTGCGGCTGGTGCGGCAGCATCCACCAGACGACCGCGTCGGTGGCCGAGGAGATGGCGTGGGGCCTGAGGCCGCCGCCGATGGCGCTCGCGCTGCGCGGGATCGCTCAGGCTACCGAGGCGATCTGGATCCACGCCGCGCACCTCGCCGTGCGGGCGGGGCCTGACTACTCCGCTCCGGTCGTGCGGAGGACCACCCCGTGGGTGTGGGACCTCGCGAAACGCACCGAGGCGCCCGGGGCGGCGACGCACGGCTACAAGACCATCGCCGAGCTCATGGAGGAGCTGCGCTACTTCGAGGGCAAGTACTGGTGGAACACCATCCCGGCGGGCCGCAAGGTTCTCGAGATGATCAACCTCATGTACGGCAAGTACCCCCACCCGTCGGTGCTGAGCCCCGGCGGCGTCGGCTCCACCCTCACCGTGGGCAACTTCACCTACTACTACACCCGCCTCTACCAGTCGGTGGACTACGTCAAGCAGGTCATCGCCATCTGGGACGACCTCGTCGACTTCCTCTACGCGGCCGACCCGCGATTCGCCGAACAGGGGGAGCGCCCCGCGAGCTTCATCCACGCGGGCGCCTGGGACCACGACGCCGCGAGCGGCTACGACGGCAGCTGGGCCGGGCTGGACAACGACGGTCGCCGGCGCCTCGCTCCGCCGGGGGTCATGCTCGACGGTCGGCTCGCGACCGGTCGGCTGAGCGAGGTGAACGCCGGCGTCGAGGAGTCGGTTGCGCACTCCTTCTACAGCGGCTGGGAGTCGTCGGGGGGCACCGACCCGAGCGGAGGCGCGCTGTCCTCGGGGCATCCGTGGAACAAGACGACCATCGCCGCGCCGGCACCGCGCGACTTCGCCGGCGCCTACTCCTGGTGCACCGCACCGCGCTGGCAGGGCAACGTCGTCGAGAGCACGCCACTCGGCCGTCTGTGGCTCACCGCGCAGCGGACGGACTTCCCGCCGAACGACTACATCGAGCCGACCGGCACGAGTGTCCGGATCCTCGTCCCGGAGAACTTCCTTCCCGAGACCATTGTCGAGTGGCACATCCCCAAGCGCGTCAACACCCTCGAGCGCCTGCGCGCCGACGCCTACGGGGTCGCGTTCTCGGGCCTCTGCGCGGCGCTCTGCGTGCTCGACGGTTTCACGCTCATGCGCCACCGCCGCACCGACGTGTCGCACGGCTTCACCGTCCCGAAGGGCGAGACGGCCGGCGTCGGACTGTTGGACTCCGGGCGTGGCATGAACGCCCACTACCTCCGGACGGACGGCAAGCGCCGGATCAGCACGATGCAGGTCGTCGGCCCGTCCACGTGGAACGCCTCGCCGCGCGACGCCACGGGCCAGCCCGGGCCGCTCGAGGAGGCGCTCATCGGCACGCCGATCATCGAGGAACCCGCAGACGGCCGCCTGACCGGTATCGACGCCATCCGAACCATTCACGGCTTTGATCCGTGTATGCACTGCGGCACGCACTAGTTTCCGCAGGCGGGTGGACCATACGTGAAGTCCACATATACTCGGGACGGAGGAAACCGAGGCGAACGAGCCTGACCGCAAGGAGCGTCGATGAGCACCGGCTGGGTCATCGGCTTCGGGGTGGGCGCGGCGGTGGTGGTGGTCGTCGTCGTGCTGCTCCTGCTCATGATCGCCGGTATGCGCGCCGCGGCCATCCGGGCGGAGTCGATCCTGGCCGCCCTCCACGCCGCTCGGGACAACACCCAGGGACTCTGGGAGATCGAGCGCATCAACACCCTGACCACCCGCATCCTCGTCGCCGCCACCACCGCCCGGCAGGCGCTCGCCCGCCGGGCCGGGTACCGCGTAGGGGAGGTCGGTCAGCGATGACCGACGAGACCCTGTGGTGGACCGCTCTCGGTCTCGGGGCGGTGGTCGCCGTCGTCGCGGTCGCCCTCCTTCAGGTGTTCCTCGGGTACGTCCGCCGGGTCGAACGGGGGGCGGAGGCGATCTGGGAGGCCGGCAAGCAGGTCGCGCGCAACACCTCGACGACGTGGATGCTCGGGCAGACCTCCGAGCGCCTCGACGAGCTCGCCGCCGAGGCGGCGCGCCACGACGCGTTCCTGCGCTCGGTCAAGGGGGCATGAGCCGATGCGTCCCCTGCTCGTCGCCCTGACCGCCGCGGAGATCACCCTCGTCGTCGTCGTGCTCGCCGTGTACCTCCACAAGATCGCGGGATCGCTGCGGGCTACCGCAGGGTTCCTCGGCAAGACGAACTTCGGCGTGCGCGCGATCGAGTCGCAGTGCGCCCCGATCGGGCCGGCGGTCACGAGGATCAACGCGCAGCTGGGCGTCATCTCGTCGGCGCTCGGCGGCCTCGCCGACCTCGCCGAGGGGCTTCCGACCCAGACCAACGGTCGGGACCCCAAGCACACCTCCTCCCGGAGAAGGAGAAAGAGCCGTGGCTGAACTGCAGACCCCGAAGTCGGAGGCGCTGCGCGCCCTGTTCTGGAGGAGCGAGATCCTCCAGGTCATGTACTGGCTGCGGGGGGAGGGCCTCGGTGACGAGATCACCCCGCGGATGATGGAGCGCTTCCTCGGCGTGGGCGCGGAGGTCGGGGTCACCTACCTCAACCGGCTCGTCGAGGAGGGCTACCTCGACCGCACCGAGCGGGGGTTCACCCTGTCTCCCCGCGGTATCGAGGAGGGGGCGGCAGAGTTCGCGTCTTCGTTCGCCGAGCTCACCCGGCCCACCCACGGCGAGTGCAGCGCCGACTGCTGGTGCCACAACTCGCCGGAGGAGGCGGACGCCTGTGCCGCCGAGCGCGGCGCTCACAGCCACTCCCACGATCACGACCACGACCACGACCACTGAGCCGCTGCGTCGCAGCGGCCCTGGAAGCCGAGCCGGACCCCGGGGAGCCCACCATGTCCACCTCACGCATAGACGACGCGCCGGGCGGCTTGCCCCGCAACTACCTGCGGCCCTGCCTGCTCCTCCTCCTCGGTGAGGGAGCCTCGCACGGCTACGAGCTGCTCGAGCAGGTGGGCGTCCTCGGGCTCGAGAAGGCCGACCCGGGTGGTCTCTACCGCACTCTGCGGGCCATGGAGCAGGAAGAGCTCGTGCGCTCGTGGTGGGAGCACTCCGAGTCGGGTCCCGCGCGGCGGACGTACGACCTCACGGAGGAGGGGCGTGACTGGCTCCACGCCTGGGCTGGATCCCTGCGTGAGGTGCACCGGCTGCTCGGGCTCTACCTCGACCGCTACGAGGCCCTGGTCGAGGGCTCGCACTCGACCCTCACGTCATGAGGATCGCGCTCGCCGGCAAGGGCGGTGCCGGCAAGACGACGACGTCGGCGACGCTGGCACGGCTTCTCGCCCTGGGCGGGACGCCCGTCGTCGCCATCGACGCCGACAGCAACCCCAACCTCTCCTTCGCCCTCGGCGTCCCGCGGGAGGAGGCGACGCAGGCCAGGGGCCTGCCGACCTCGCTCGTCTCCCGCCGCCTCGGTGGCCCGGGCCTGACCCAGTCGCTCGACACCGCCCTGGACCGGCACGCGATCGTCGCGCCCGACGGGGTCCGCGTCCTGCTCATGGGGATGCCCGCGCACGCGGAGGAGGGATGCCTCTGCTCGGCGCACGCGACGGTCAGCGCGGTCCTCGAGGACCTCGGAACCCGGCAGGAGGTGGTGACGATCATGGACATGGAAGCGTCACCGGAGCACCTGAGCCGGGGCACCGCCCGCCACGTCGATCAGCTGCTGCTCATCACCGAGCCCTACTACCGGTCGCTGGAGACGGCGCGCAGGATGGCGGCCCTCGCCGCGGAGCTGCCGATCTCCCGCGTGGCCGTGGTCGGCAACAAGATCCGCTCTGAGGGCGACGCCGAGGCGATCGGCGCCTTCTCGGAGCGACACGGCCTCGAGGTGGCCGGTTACGTCCCGTGGAGCGACGCCGTGACGGAGGCCGACGCGCAGGGCGTCCCCCTCGTCGAGCGCGACCCCGACGGTCCCGCTGTCCAGGCCATCGCCGAGCTCGCTCGGGGACTCGTCGCGTACCAGTTCCAGACGGCGGGTTAGGGCACCCGCAAACCGGTTAGACTGCGGGCTGCTCCGGGCAGCTCGACCAAAGCGGTTCGCCATGCCGGTTACGCCCGTCAGTGAAGAGCGGCTCCGCGTCGTGGTCACGCGCGAGCGCCGCACGCCTCCGCGACTCTACGAGCGCAATCCCGTCGCGGGGCTCATCGTCGAGAGCATGGCGAAGGCCAGCGACCGCCACGAGCACGCCGTGCGCGATGCCGGGGCCTTCCTGCTGGACCTCCTCCGCGCGAACGAGCCCGAGGCGCCGTGCCTGTCCCTGCCCGTGGCGATGCGGGTCCTCGCCCGCGACGAGGCTCGGCCGATGGACGATGTGTGCTGCTACCTCTCGCGCACCGCACGCCAGGACGTCCTGCTCGGCATCGCCGTGCACGCCCTCGTCGGCGGCTGCGTGGGCCCGCGCCGGCGCCGCCAGGAGCACACCGACGCGCGCCGCGAGGCCGTGATCCGGACCCTCTACCTGCTGCTCCGCATGTTCGAGGCCCAGCAGCAGGTCGACGACCTCCATCACCACTACGCCGCCGACTAGCAGCCCGCCGGCAACCGAGAAGCCCCCCGCATCGGCGGGGGGCTTCTCCGTGGTCTTGCTCAACGATGGTCTTGCTCAACGATGGTCTTGCTCAACGGTCCCAGGACCTGGGACCGTCGCAACCTGTTCGCCTACTTCCTGGCGGACCGGAGGGCGAAGCGCTGGAGGGTCTTGCTCACGTTCTGCACCTTGTGCTTGGTGCGGAGGTGGTCAGCGACCTTGCTCAGCAGCTCGTCCTCGCTCGAGGCCTTGAAGTGGCCCTTGCAGGTTGCGCCTGCATCCGTTCAGCGGAACTCGGGCATGTGCTCTGCTCCTCCCTTTGGGACTGCCTGTCTCCAAGTCTTACCCCTTGGCGTCAGCCCTGCACGCCGAGGGTCTGGTCGAGCGCGACGCGGGCCTCCTCCAGGTTGGAGTAGATCTCGCCGATGAGCGGCTCGAGCGGCTCGCCGCCCTGCGCGATCGCGCGGACACCGGCGTTGATCGTGCCGACGGTGAAGTTGACGTGGTTCAGGATGACCGCCACACGGATGAGGTAGGCGGCGAGCACCGCGACGGTGGCGAACACGAGCACCAGGACGAACCAGCCTGCGAGTGGCATGCGATGCTCCTTATCCGAGTTGCTGGAGGGCCGCGCCGTAGCTCTTGACCCCCGCGGCCACCTGTGCGGTCTGGTCGCGGGTCTCTTCGAGCAGGTCGACCCCGTCGAGGGCGGCGATGAGCAGCACGCCGTGCTCGAGCACGTCGTCCGCGTACCGCTTGATCTCCACGATCGGTTCCATGAGGTTGTTCAGCAGGGTGATGACGACCGGGATGACGGCCAGGATGATGATGCCGAGTACCCACAACCACAACATTGTCGCTCCTCCCTACCGCACGGCTTGGGCGTAGCGCTGCACGTTCGACGCGATGCGGGGCAGCATCTGGTTGATCTCCCGCAGCCCCTGGTTCACGCGCTGGACGGGCGGGCCGATCGACAGCACCTGCTCCTCCACGGCGCGCACGCCGAAGGCGACGTTGGCGAGGGTAGCCGAGATCGACTTCAGCCTCGTGGTGATGACGACGAGGTAGATCGCGAGCACGAGGACGAGGAGGACCACCTCGATGAAGGTCAGGACGACGAGCAAACCACTCATACTTGACTCCAGAGCTGATCGTGCCGCTTGATCTCTTCCTTCAGCTTGTCCACGGTGTTGGCCGTGCCCTGCAGCTGCCAGGCCGTCGCGGTGTTCGCCGCGAGCTTCGTCGCCATCTGCCACACGTCGGCGAGACCGCGGTCGATGTCCTGGACGAACCGCAGCAGCAGGGTGAGGAGGGCGATCACGACGGCGATGACGACGGCGCCGATGCCGAGCGCCACCGACCACATCGCGATCTCCTGCGGTGCGTACGCGAGAACCCTCATGCCTGGGCCTCCAGTGCCTCACGGGCTTCCGTCGCGCGCTCGAGGATCGCCTTCGCGGTGGCGTTGACGGAGTCGATGTCCCACAGGGGCAGCGTCGTCTGCCGACCCTGGTCGAGGCCGACGAGGATCTCCTGCGCCTGCTTGGCGATCCGGGCCGCCCGCGACAGGATCGCCGAGACGACGATGACGACGACCCAGACGATGGCGAAACCGATTCCGAGGCCGAGCCACCACCCGAAAAGGTGCGGCTCGCCAGGGGCGTGCTCAGCTAACGTAACGAGCATTCATCACTCCTTACTGTGCCGGAGGTTTGCCCTCCGACTACGATCGACGGATGCGGCGCGTACTCATCTTGTTCGGTGTGGCTTTCGTGGCGGGGCTCGTAGCCGTGGTGGCGGCGACGGCGGGCGAGCGGCTCATCACCGGACCCGACGTCGCCGGGCCCCCGGACACGTCGACGGCGGGAGACGGCGAGGCCTTCGCATCCTTCACGGACGAGCGAACCGGCTTCTCGCTGTCCTACCCGGCGGACTGGCGCAGGGTCCCCGTCGGGAGCCCCGCGGTCCGCCTGCTCGTCGCGCCACCCGACGGCGACGACTCCATCCTCGTCCGGGTCGTCACGCTCGAGGCGGACGTGACCGGCGACGATCTTCCCGCCGTACGGACCTTCACCGACCAGCTCGTCCGCGAGGGCGAGACGGTGGAGGTCCTCGGCGACCCGACACGCGTCGAGATCGGGGGCCTGCCGGGCATCCAGTACCTCTACACCTTCGAGGACGCGGAGTCCGGCCGGCAGGGTGTGCACTCCCACTACTTCCTGTTCGACGGGAGCACGATGTACACGATCGTGCTCCAGGCGCTGCCGGTCGAGCGCTTTGCCGAGCTCGCCCCCGCCTTCCGGGTCGTGATCGACAGCTTCGAGGTGTCGACCTGACCCGGGGCGGGGGCGAGCGGGAGGCACGGTCTGTGGTTCGCTAGCTGACGCAGCCGGAGCCCGAGAGCAGGCCCAGGACCACGACGATCGAGTTGCAGTCGATGGAGGCGGCGTGCCCCAGGATGCTCGGGGTGTTCTCGGTGCCAACCACCTCGATGATGGCGCCCGTGTCGCTCTTGATGCCCTGCCCGAGGGCGATCACTCCGTCGGCGCGGCTGTTGATGTCCGCGACGCCCTGCTGGATCGAGTGGACGACCGGCAGGAGCGTCGAGAACGTCGCGTGGATGCCGTTCACGGACTGCTGGATGGCTGCCTCGGACGTGCCGATCGCCAGCACGTTCGGGTTGATCTGCCCGGCAGCCATCTGGTTGATCTGCCCGGCGGTGTCGAGGATCTGGGTGACGGTGCCGTCGATGCTCCCGGCCGACTCGATCACCTGATCGAGCTGTCCGGACAGGGGCGCCGCCGCGTCGCGGATGGCCGCGGCGCTCGCGTTGATCTCCTGGGTGAGCGCGACGTGCTCGGTGCCGCTGCCGATGTCGGTGACGAGGTTGCGGATCTCGAAGACCCGCTCGTCGATCGACTGCGCAGCGACGAGCGTGCCGGTGAGCATCAGCACCGCGGCGAGCGCCCAGGCGATGACGATCACCAGCGCCGCACCGGCGAGCCCTTGCTCGTCGCTGTACAGCCGCGCGTGAAGTCTCTTCGTGGTCATGGGGCCTCCTAGCACGGACCCGGCGTGGGCAGAGCGGTGCAGATGCTCTCCAGGTGCCGGTCGGTCTGCTGGAGTCGCGGCACGACGGTGCCCGTGTCGCCCTTGACGCCGGTGAGGATCCCGTTGGCGATGTCGACGCGCATCCAGATGTTCTCCGAGGAGAAGCCCGTGCCGGCGGGCATGCCGGTGGACTGCGTCGCCTCGAGGGAGGCCAGGATTTGGTTGGCGAGCGACAGCACGGACCTCAGCGTGTCCGACGTGCCGGTGAGGCCGCCACCGGTCCCGACGAGCGAGCCCGACGTGTTGTTGAGCGACGCGAGCGTGCTCGACAGCGACGCGTCGACCTGCTGGAGCGAGCCGCGGATGGACTGCAGCTCGCTGATGATGGTCTGCGCCTGCCCCGGCACCGGGACGAGCGACTGGTCGATCGCACCGAGCGAGTCGTTCACCGTCGCGATCTGGTCGGGCAGCGGCTGGACGTGCCCGCCGACACCGGTGAGGTCCTCGTCGGCGGTCGCCAGCGCGTTGTCGATGGACACGAGCGCGTTGGTGATGCCGATGAGGAACGCGATGACGACGAGGACGACGAGGAGACCGATGGTCACCCACACCCACAGCCACCGGGTGGTGCCGGCGGTCTCGACCGCTCCGCTCTGCCCCGACGAGACCTGGGATGTGCGGTCGGCGGTCCCGGAGTACCTGCTCTCAAGTTTGGTTGCCATGTTCTTGCCTCCTACCTGCCGCCGCCGGCGCAGACGCCCTGACCGGCCATCGGCCCGAGCAAGAGCTTCGTGTCGATACCGCAGGCAGTGAACTCGATGGACTGCGCGGTCGTGAGGACGTTGCCGGTGTCGTTCTTGATGCCCTGGGCCAACCCGAGCGTGCCGTCGAGGCTGGTGTTGATCTGCACGACGTCGGCGTCGATGCGCCGGGCGACGTCGAGGATGGCCGCAGCGGTCTGGTTGATGCCGACCGCGGTCGCGTCGATGTCCTGCGCGGTCCCGCCGATGCCGCCTGCCGCGGCGGTCTGGTTGATCGTCCCGGCGGACGCCAGGATGCCGCCCGCGGTCGAGTTGATCGAGCTGGCCAGGCCGTCAACTGCCTGGGCGAGCGCGACGATCTCGGCGAGCAGGCCCTCGAGGGGCTGCGCGGTGTTGAGGATCGAGGCCGCGGTCTCGTTCGTGCGGTTCAGCTGCACGATGGAGTCCGTGGCGGTGTTGATCCCCGTTCCGGTGGCGGCGATGTTGTCGGCCTTGGCGTTGATGCTCCGCGCGGTCGACAGCGTCCGCCAGAGGAGCCCTGCGGACACCGCGACGGCGCCGAGGACGACCACCAGGACGAGAACACTCGCGATCTCGACCTGCCCGTGCTGGGCATGCCGCCGTGCTTTACCTGGTCCCTGTCGGGTCATGCCCATCACTGGACCACCTCCTGGTCTGTGGGAATGTCGTGGTGAGGAATGGTGCTCGTCGCAATGTCCTTGAGCTCTCCGGTCAACGCAACCTCCTGGGGGACAGCCGGGCACGACGAGGAGACCGAGCCGGCGAGACCCCACCTCCGCACGAGAGGCGAACCCTCACGCAAACTCCGGGCGCTGCACTGTTATGTGGCCCTCCCCTCGATCGGGCCGGACGTACGTGTACCACACACATAGGACCCCTGACTAGTCCCCGGGCAGCGGAAGGCCAGAAAAGCCCGCCAGGCCCCCCCGAACCCCTGCAGCGGGGTTCAGCCTCAGGGGTTCAGCCCAGGAGGGCGGCCGCCCCTGAGCGGCTCAACCGCTGGTTGGCGAGTCGCAGCGTCCGCGCGGTGTAGGTGACGAGATGGCGCAGGCGGGCGGGCGTGAGCCGTTCGCACATCCAGTCCCAGTGCAGCGACACCCAGTCGCCGGCCGCCGGCTTCGCGACGAAGGCCAGTCCGCGCTCGGCCCGCGTGGCCGTCTCCAGCCGCCGCGGCCCGAGGCTCAGCGACCGGCCGTCCCAGCGCAGGGGCCGGCTGCCCACGACGACCTGGTCCCCGCTCGCCGTCACGACCTGTCCCCAGCGGATGCGGCAGCGGTCGAGGACCTCGAGCGCCTTCTCCCCCTGGACCCCCGCCCCGAGCAGTCCGATCCACGGGTACACGCAGAACACGTGGAAGCTGTGATGGGGCACCCCACCAGCGGGAACGGCCTCGGCCAGGCGGCCCCACGCCTTGCCCGCCGGGCCCCGGAAGCGGCTCTCGAGGGACCGGCCGAACACGCTCATGTCGACCTGGTCGAGCAGCGGGCTGCCCACCCAGTAAGCCTCTCCCACCCGGGGGTCGAGCGGGTCGTCGATCCCCGCAGCCGTGGCGATGAGCTGATAGTAGGGCCACGCGCCGGAGAAGCCCCGGGCGAGCTCGCGCAGGCCGGGGTCGACGGCTCCGGTCGCCCCGTACTCGAGAAGGGCCCGGTGGTCCGCCGGGCCGCAGTAGCCGCGGGCGTTCGGCGGGTAGGCGTACCGGGCGAACAGCAGGGCCCCGGCGTTGCCCGGTGCCGTGGATGTCGGAGCCATGGTGGGACCCATGTTCGTCTCGCCGTCCTCTCCCCGCGACCTCGGGCTGAAAGGAGCCCGAGAAGCCTCCACGTCAACTATATGCGGCTAACATGGAGCGCAGCGTTACTAGTCCCCCCGGAGCAGCCGCGAAGGCCTGTGCGAAGGGGTGGCGACCAGTACGATGGATGTCCCAACCCGCGGAGGACCACGTATGTGTCTCGGCATTCCCGGCAAGATCGTGGAGCTGGTCGACCCCGACAACGGGATCGCCAAGGCGGACGTGAACGGGGTGCGCCGCAACGTCTCCATCCAGCTCATCCCCAAGGAAGAAGGCGGCGTCGAGGTCGGTGACTGGGTCCTGATCCACGTCGGCTTCGCGATGTCGAAGATCGACGAGCAGGAGGCCGAGGACACCTTCCGGTTCCTCGAGCAGCTCGGTGCCATGTACGAGGAGGAGCTCTCCGACCTCGCCAAGAGCGACATCGAGTAGGAGGCTCACTGTGAGCCAGCAGTCGACGGCAATGGTGCGGTCGGCGATCGATGACGCGAGAGCCCGCCGGCGGGCACCCGGCGAGGCGGTGGCGGCCGAAGCCGAGCGCGTTGCGCGAGCCTGCCACGCGATGGCGGCGCGCTTCCACCAGGGCGGCAAGCTCGTCGGCTTCGGCAACGGCGGCACGACCTCGGACGCCCAGCACGTGTCGGTGGAGTTCGTGCACCCCGTCATCGTGGGCAAGCGCGCCCTGCCGGGGATCTCGCTCACCAGCGACGTCGCGACGATCACCGGCGTGGCCAACGACGAGGGCTTCACCGAGGTCTTCGCCCACCAGCTGCGCTACCTCGCCAACCCCGAGGACATCGCGCTGGGGGTCTCCTCCGACGGGCGGTGCGCGAACGTCCTGCGGGGCCTCCAGGTCGCCAAGGAGCGCGGGCTGCTCACCGTCGCGCTCGTCGGCGGTGACGGCGGGCCGATCGCCGCGGATCCCGCCGTCGACCACGTGCTCCTCGCCAGGTCCCCCGATCCCCGTGTCGTGAAGGAGGTCCACGTGACCCTCTACCACATCCTGTGGGAGCTGGTGCACGTGTTCTTCGAGCAGCCGGGCGTGCTGAGCCCCGAGGTCCTGCGGTGAGCACCGATCCGATCCCTCTCGGCACGCAGCTCCCGCCGCCCGTCCCCGAGTGCTACGGAGACGTCTGCATCACGTGCTCCGACGAGGCGGTGGAGGTGACGGTCCTCGAGATGCTCGACGACGGGCTCGCCCGGGTGGACACCGGTGAGAGCGTCGAGGTGGTGAGCGTCATGCTCGTCGACGCCGAGGTCGGCGCTCGCATCCTCGTGCACGCCAAAGAAGCCATCGTCCGTCTGGAGGACTGAGGTGGACGCCGACGACCAGGTCGGGGGCATCGAGGCCCTCTACCCCTTCCTCTACGCCGACGCGTCCAACGTCGACGCCGTGCTCGCCGAGGTGCGCCGCTCCACGGTGGCCAAGGCCGCCGAGATCGTGGCGCTGCGCGAGGAGGTCTTCGACCTCCACGCCGAGCGGCTCGTCGCCTGCGCCGAGGCGATGGCCGCCTCCTTTGCCGCCGGCGGCAGGCTCTTCGCGTTCGGCAACGGCGGTTCGAGCACGGACGCCCAGGACGTCGTCAACACCTTCCTCCACCCCGGCCTCCCCACCGGACCGGCCGTCCGTCCGCTGCCGGCGCTGTCGCTCACCGGCGACGTGGCCGTGCTGACGGCCCTGTCCAACGACGTCGGGTTCGACGTCGTCTACGCTCGGCAGATCGCCGCCTTCTCCCGCGCCGGCGACATCGCGTTCGGGCTGTCGACGAGCGGCGGGTCGGCGAACGTGCTGCGGGCGTTCGACGAGGCCTCGCGACGCGGCCTCGTCACCGTGGGGCTCGCCGGCTACGACGGGGGCCAGATGGCTGACGCCGACACCATCGACTACCTGTTCGTTGTGCCGTCCTCCTCGGTGCACCGCATCCAGGAGGCCCAGACCACGCTGTACCACGTCCTGTGGGAACTCACCCAGACGGCCCTGGAAGGGCGAGGAGCGAAGCTATGAAGTTCGTCGACGAGTACCGCGACGCCGAGATCGCCAAGCGCCTGGCGAAGGAGATCGCCGAGCTCGCGGGGTCTCGGGAGTACAAGTTCATGGAGGTGTGCGGGGGTCACACGCACACCATCTACCGCCACGGCCTCGAGGACTACCTGCCCGAGAACGTGCACCTCATCCACGGCCCCGGCTGTCCCGTCTGCGTGATCCCGATGGGGCGGGTCGACGACGCGATCGCCATCGCCGAGCAGGACGACGTCATCATGACCTCGTTCGGCGACATGATGCGCGTGCCCGGCGGACGCGGCTCGTTCTTCGACTCGAACGCCGCCGGGGCGGACATCCGCATGGTGTACTCCCCGCTCGACGCGCTGAAGATCGCGCGCAACAACCGTGACAAGCGCGTCGTGTTCATGGCGATCGGCTTCGAGACCACGGCCCCCTCGACCGCGGCGACCGTGCTGCGTGCGGCCGCCGAGGGCCTCGACAACTTCTCCATCTTCTGCAACCACGTGACGATCATCCCGGCGATCAAGGCGATCCTCGACTCACCGGACCTGCGCCTCGACGGCTTCATCGGACCCGGCCACGTGTCGACGGTGATCGGCTGCCGCCCCTACGAGTTCATTCCCCGGGACTACGGCAAGCCGATCGTCTGCTCAGGCTTCGAGCCGCTCGACATCCTCCAGGGCGTCTACATGATCCTCAAGCAGATCCAGGAGGGCCGCTCGGAGGTGGAGAACCAGTACAGCCGCGTGGTGCCCTGGGACGGCAACCGCCGTGCCCTCGAGGTCATCGGCCGCACGATGGAGCTCCGCCCGTACTTCGAGTGGCGCGGGCTCGGCTTCATCTCCCAGTCGGCGATGCAGGTCCGCGAGGAGTACGCCGCCTTCGACGCCGAGCGCGTCTTCGACGTCCCCGGGGTCCGCGTGGCCGACCCGAAGGCCTGCCAGTGCGGTGAGGTCCTGAAGGGTGTGCTGAGGCCGTGGGAGTGCAAGGTGTTCGGCACCGCGTGCACACCGGAGACCCCGATCGGCACCTGCATGGTGTCGAGCGAGGGCGCCTGCGCCGCGTACTACAACTTCGGGCGCTTTACGCGTGAGCGCGTCCGGGAGGCGACCGTCACATGACCGACCAAGCGCACTCCGGCCCCCCCGTCCCCGGCGACGTGCAGGAGCGCTCCGCCGACTGGGCGGAGGAGGCCATCCGCGAGCACGAGGAGTTCCACGAGCTCGCCCCCCACACGCCGGGCGAGGAGCACCTGTCCCGTGAGGAGCAGGTGCTCCAGAAGATCGAGCGGGCCCGGGCGCGCCGGGCGCGGATCAAGGAAACGCGCATAACGATGTCGCACGGGGCGGGCGGCAAGGCCACCCAGACGCTCATCGACGCGGTCTTCCTCGAAAGCTTCCGCAACCCCACCCTCGAGCGCATGGAGGACCAGGCGCTGCTCGACGTGGGTGGCACCCGCCTGGCATTCACGACCGACTCGTTCGTCGTCTCGCCGCTCTTCTTCCCCGGTGGCAACATCGGCGACCTCGCCGTCAACGGCACGGTCAATGACCTCGCGGTGTCGGGCGCGCGCCCGCTGAGCCTGTCAGCCGCATTCATCCTCGAGGAGGGCTTCCCGATCGAGGACCTGCGACGCATCGTCGAGACGATGGCGACCGCAGCCGCTGCGGCCGGGGTCCAGATCGTCACCGGGGACACGAAGGTGGTGCCCCGCGGCAAGGGCGACGGCTGCTACATCAACACCGCCGGCGTCGGCGTGCTCGAGCGGGACATCAGCCTGTCCGCGACGAGCGCGCAGCCCGGCGACGCGATCATCGTCTCCGGCCCGGTGGGCGAGCACGGGGTCACCGTCATGCTCGCCCGCGGAGAGCTCGAGATCGAGTCCGACGTCGTCTCCGACACCGCGCCGCTCCACGAGCTCGTGGATCGGCTGCTCGACGCGACGAGGGGGGTGCGCTGCATGCGCGACGCCACCCGCGGCGGCGTCGCCACCGTGCTCAACGAGATCGCAAAGGCGTCCCAGACGGCCGCGGTGCTCGATGAGGGCAAGGTGCCGATGCGCCCGGACGTGTTCGGGGCGACGGAGATCCTCGGCATCGACGCCCTCTACGTCGCCTGCGAAGGGCGCATGGTCGTCGTCGTCGACGGCGCGGAGGCCGACGCCGCGCTCGAGGCCCTCCACTCGCACCCGCTCGGCAAGGGCGCTGCGGTCATCGGCTCGGTGAAGGAGGACCCGCCGGGGCTCGTGCTGCTGAAGACGACCTTCGGCGGCACCCGGATCGTCGACGTCCTCGTCGGCGACCCGCTCCCCCGCATCTGCTGAGGCGCCGCCAGAGGGCTACGGCCCTGTCGGCTCGGGCTCGTCCATGAGCTCGGTGACCTGCGCGACGGCCCGAGCGAACGCGACGGTGGAGAAGGTCTTCAGCCGCAGGTTCACCCCGCCCCGCGGCCCGTCGGCCTTGAGGCTGAGCGAGACGTCGGGGTGGCGCATGTACCAGCCGCCGACGGCGCGCAGGGCGCTCGCGCAGGCCGCCTTGTCGGGGAACTCGAGGAGGAACACCCGCAGGGTGACCTCCTCCGGCGGTGCGGTCGGGGTGAGGCGCGGACCGACGGCCTTCGCGGCCCCCGGCAGTGAGAGCTCCGGCAGGCGGGTGAGGCGCTGCTGGAGCCCCATCTGGTTCTTGAGCGCCTGTTGCAGCTCGTTCAGCGTGGTGGTCTGCTCCTCGACGTCGTAGGCCCCGTCGGGGAAGTTCACCACCACGCGCAGGTCGCTCACAGCGCCCGCGCCACGAACGCCTCGAGCTGGGCGAGGTTGCGTACCTCCACGACCTCGTCACACGCCGGCGCGAACGCGCTCATGACCGAGTCGCCCGTGTCCCAGTGGTCCCGTGGCTCGGGGTTCAGCCAGTACAGCCGGCGGGCGCGGTCGGCGACACGCTCGAGGTACTCGACGCCGGTGCTGCGGAAGTTGCCCCGCGCGTCGCCCATGACGAGGACCGTCGTGCGTGGCGCGATGTCCCTGCCGGCGCACTGCCAGAACTGTTCGAGGCAGTTGCCGTACCACGACTGCCCGTCGCCCTCCACGACGTTCGCCTCGCTCTCGACCCGGGCGAGCGCGGCGGGAAAGCTCCCCGCGGACTGCAGCAGGCCGGTCACCTCGTCGAGGGCGTCGACGAACACGAAGGTGCGGACCCGCTGGAACTGCGTGGCGAGCCCGTAGGTGAGCTCCAGCGTGAACTTGGCGAAGGCCCGCATCGAGCCGGAGATGTCGCAGAGCAGGACGATCTCGGGCTTGCCGGCGACCGGGCGGCGGAATCGCGGCTCGACGAGCGCGCCGCCGGTGGACAGCGATCCGCGGATGGTGCGGCGAAGGTCCAGCCGCCCCTGCCTGGCACGCCGGCGCCGGTGGGACAACCGCATGGTGAGTTTGCGGGCGAGCGGTACGAGGGCCGCGCGCATGCGCTCGAGGTCGGACTGGTTGGCCCAGAGGAAGTCGACCTCGTCGGGCGGGGGCCTGCGGTTGCGTCCCGAGAGCTCCTCGGGGTTGAGCACGGCGAGCATCTCCGAGAACACCTCTTGGGTGAGCATGTCCCGGAAGGCCTGCATCCGCTCGGTGAGGTCCTCGGTGATGGCCCGGCGCTCGAGGACGGAGTAGCCCTTGCCGCTCACCTCGTCCTCGTAGAGCTGGTTGAGGATGGCGTCGAGGTTCAGGCCCCGCAGGGCCCGGAAGACCGACGCGTCCTCGCTGAGGTTCGTCCCCGACTCGATGTCGCCGTGCTCCTGGACCCGGTCGTGGGCAAGGTGACGCAGGCGTTCGCGGTCGTTCGTGCGCAGCGCGTCGGTGAGCGTCTCGGTCGGGTCACCGCCACGCGCCACGCGCTCGGCCGTCGACGGGCCGCGGCGCGACGGGAAGTAGAGGTCGAAGGCGCGATCGAAACGCGGGCGCAGCGCCGGTTCCTTGCAGAGGGTTCCCGCCAGGCCCGCCCGCACGACCTCCCGGTGCTCGAGCGGCAGGGTCGGCAACGCCTCGAGCGCGTCGACGATCTCCGGCGCCGACACCGCGATGCCGGCGGCCCGCAGCTCGCGGGAGAAGGCGACGACGTGCTCCGCCAGGCCGTGGTCGCTCGGGTCATCCATCGTCTCTCTCAGCGAGCTCGCGCTCCACGGTCGCCTGGTCCACACGGTGCTTGAGCAGCGTTCCACCGGTGCGGACGAGCGTCTCCCGGTCCGTGGGCGACAGCCCGAGGTCAACGAGGGTCGCCGCCCAGTCGAGCGTCTCGGCGATCGACGGTGGCTTCTTCAGCTCGAGGCTGCGCATGGCCTGGACCATGCGCACCACCTGCTCGGCGAGCTGCTCGGAGATGCCCGGAACGCGGGACAGGATGATCGCCCGTTCGCGCTCCACCGACGGGTAGTCCATCCACTGGTAGAGGCAGCGGCGCTTGAGTGCCTCGGACAGCTCGCGCGTGGCGTTCGAGGTGAGGATGGTGACCGGCCGGGCCGTCGCGCTGATACGTCCGAGCTCGGGGATGGTGACCTGGAAGTCCGCCAGCACCTCGAGCAGCAGCGCCTCGGTCTCCATCTCGATGCGGTCGACCTCGTCGATGAGCAGCACGACGGGATCGGGGGCCCGGATGGCGTCGAGGACCGGACGGGACAGCAGGAACGGCTCGCTGAAGACGTCGTCGAGGCCGGCACCCTGGCCGTTGCCCCCGGCCTGCAGCCCGAGCAGCTGCTTGCGGTAGTTCCACTCGTAGAGGACCTTCGTCTCGTCCAGGCCCTCGTAGCACTGCAACCGCACCAGCCGCGCGCCCGTGGAGCTCGCGAGTGCCACGGCGAGCTCGGTCTTGCCGGTGCCGGCCGGGCCCTCGATGAGCAATGGCTTGCCGAGCCTCGCCGCGAGATACACGGTCGTGGCCGTGGCGGCGTCGGCGAGGTAGCCCCCCCGGCGCAGCACGTCGGCGGCCTGCTCGACCGACGCGATCTCGACCCCCGTCGCGGGAGCGGCCATGGCGCCTCCTTTGTACGTCTCGTACGTCTCGGCCAGGCTACAGGCGGATGAGGACGCGAATGCCGTCGGCTGTCGGCTGCCGCTCGATCCAGGCGTGGATGGGATCCACGTCACCGAACGCCTCGGCGATCGCGCTGCCCTCGGGAAGTGGGCCCCGCACCCGCACGAAGCGCTCGTTGAAGGCCTGGACCTCGTCCTGGCCCGGGACGACGCTCTCGAGCCAGCGGACCGGAAAGGGGTGATCGGTGAGCCCCGAAGGCGGGCGGTCGCAGGTGAACGAACGGAACGGCAGTTCGGCGATCTGGGCGGGGCGGCGCCCGTCAGGCTCCGCCACCCGGCCGCACTGCGGACATTCCCCCGGATCGGTCATCGCCATCTCCCGTTCCCGCGCGCGTCGCCGATCATGAGTTGCCCTGGAGCAGCTGGTCGAGCAGACGCCGGACCTCCGCGATCGCGACCTCCACCGCTCGGGCGACCGCCGGTGACAGCCCGACCTCGAGCGTCTCCGTCTCCTGCGGCTGGCAGCCGACGAGCAGGAACCGCTCGGGCAGCACGCCCAGGGCCTTGGCGAGCATGAAGGCGCTTTCGGGCTTCGTGTAGTGCATGTCGGCGAGGAAGTCCCACCGGGCCAGCTGAGGGAGGTCGTCCACGTCGGCGACCTCCGGCTCGATGACCATCACGGTGCCCGGCGGGCGGCCGTGGTCGACCGCGTCGAGGACGATGAGCACGTCGGTCGGATCGTACAGGGCCGTCACGAGGTTGATCCCACCCGTGCCGGTCTCGATCACCCGGACCGACTTACCGAGGTCGAGCGTTGCGAGACGGCGGGCGACCTCCACCCCGAACCCGTCGTCCCCCCGCAGCACCTGGCCGACACCGGCCACGAGCACGTCCATCAGCCGATGTCCCGCAGGGCGGCTCGGATCGCCTCCCGCCCCTCGTCGACACCCATGCGGACGAGCTCGGGAGTGTCGGCGCCGAGACCGCTGACGAGCTGGTCGGCGACGTAGAAGCCCGTCCGCCACTGCTCGTCGACGAAGCCCGCCCCGAAGAACGCCTCCGTCGCGCCCTCCGCATCGAGCGCGTCCCTGAACGCGGTCATGAGGAAGTCCCGGTGCTCCTCGCACCACGGCAGCCAGTCCTCGAACCCCCCCACGCCGTACCAGAAGTAGTCGGCCGGCGGGCGGTCGGGCACCACTTCCCGCGACACCCGGATGGCGAGGCCCTCCGCGAAAGCCGTCCAGGCGAGGTCCTCGGGAGGCCGCGCGCCGAGGAGCGTCTCGTGCCACGCGTGGGTGTCCTCGTGTGCGACGAGCACCCGAGCCGGGTCGCGGCCCCCGAACCACTCCAGACAGTGGAGGACCGCCACGTCCCCGTCGACACGGGCGACGCACGCGTTCGTCGAGAACGTGCCGACCATGAGGACGTGGAGCGGCTCGGGCAGGTCATCCAGGCCGAGTGCGTCGCGGACCGCCGGCTCGACCTCCTCGATGAGCCCGGGCATCACCGGAGCCGCCTGCTCGACCGTCCGGCGGACGTCGGACAGCTTGTGGGTCACCGCGGGCACCTGCTCGGGGTCGCCGTAGGTCGCGAAGTAGGCGGCGAAGACCTCGGGATGACGTGCGCGGTAGCGCTCCTCCCACAGCACGCCCCGGGTCACGCGATCTTTGAGGAAAGCCGCCCGGGCGAGGGCTACGAAGTCTGGGGTGGTGTCGAGGATGCGCGCCACGTCGACAGCCACGCTAGCACGATGCCGACGCCGGGCACGATGCCGCTTGGTGTTTACCCACGGTCGGACCTATGGCAGGCTCGACGGAAGAATCGAAAGCAGAGGTGTGTGATGGGGCTCTTCGACAAGATCGCAGGCAAGCCGGACAAAGAGGAAAGCAACGTCGAGCAGGATGCTGCCCGGCAGCTCGAGGCCGCCCGCCGGGACACCGCGCAGCAGCTCGGGGGAAGCCGCACCGGCGGTGGGTTCTCCGGTGCACCGCCCATGTCGCTCGGCTCCCGCCCGCCGACGGCTTCCGCTCCGGCGGCAACACCCGAGCCGGCCCCGCCGGCGACACCGCCGCCGGGCTTCCCGACGCCGCCCGCGGCGAACCCCTTCGCCACGGGGGGCGCCTCCGCGACGCCGCAGGAGGAGCGCCGGAGCATCACCGACATGGCCCTGCAGGACCTCCAGCGCCAGCGTCAGTCGGCGCCGAGCCAGACCCCCTACATCAAGACCGCCCGCCTTCCCGAGAACGAGCTCGAGCGGCGCCGCCCGCCGGCGCCGGGGGAGTCGCTTCCCGGCGTTCCCCCTCCCCACATCCCCTCGGAGGATCTCCGCGATCAGGCGCTGCGCGAGATCCTCGAGCGCAAGGAACGACTTGACCGCGAGTACCGGGCACGCCAGGCGCAGCAGCACGGCGTGAGCGGTGGCGAAGAAGGTTCCGCGCCCGGCGCGCCGGCGGCCCTCGCAGGTCCTGCGGCTCCGACCGGTCCGAAGACCAAGCTCCACGGGCTCGCGCGCAAGAAGCTCAGCCGGCCCGCGCCGGGCGCGGTGAGCGGCACAGCGCCGTCGCAACCCCCGGCCCCGGCCGCGGCACTGCAGCAGGCCGCGGCCCCACCACCGCAGGAGACCGCGGCGCCGCAGCCGCGACGCGCGTTGAAGAAGCTCGTCAAGCCCGCCGCAGTTCCCGAGGCGGCCCCCGCCGCAGCGCCGACCCCGGCACCGCCCGCGGCCCCGGCCCCTGCCGCGAACGGAGCCCCGTCGATCGCGGCTGCGCTCACGGGGGTGAAGGGCGTCGGGCCGAAGATCCTGCGCGGGCTCGAGGAGCACTTCGACTCGGTGCAGGAGATCAAGGAAGCCGACCTCGCCGCGCTGACCGCGGTGAACGGCATCGGCCCAGCGCTCGCTGCGCGCATCCAGTCCTCGCTGTAGGAGGCAGGCAGTACCCTGAAATCCGGATCGCCGAAGCACTCGCGGAGGCGACGGTCAACAGTGCAGGGTGTGGCGGTCCCCGCGGCCGCCATGGAGGTACTGACTCCATGGAGATGAGGGCACCGGCGACGCCGGAGCAGAAGCTTGCCGACCTCGAGGATCGGCTGAAGGCAACGCCGCGTGCGGCGCGGCCCCTCGAGCACGCGGCGCTGCGCCACTCGATCGGTCTGGCCTATGCCGAGCTTCCCTCGGGGGACCGCCACACGAACCTCCAGCGCGCGGTCGCGTCGTACCGGCAGGCCCTGAAGCTGTTCGGCGCCCAGCGCTTCCCCGTCGAGCACGGCCGCGTGCAGACCGCCCTGGGCGCGGCGTTGCGCGAGCTCGGTGAGCGGGACCAGGCGGTCGAGGCGTGCGCCCGAGCGGTCGAGCTGCTCGCCGGCGGACAGGCGCCGGGCGACCTCGGGGCCGCGCTGAACAACCTGGGGCTCACGCAGAGCGACCTCGGCCGGCACGAGGAGGCGGTCGTAAGCCTCCGGCAGGCGGTCGCGGTGTTCACCGCCGCGAAGGAGTCGCGTCAGCGGCCGATGGCGCTGCACAACCTCGGGCAGGCGCAGGCGGCCTCCGGCGACCACGCAGGAGCGGTCGAGACCTACGAGCAGGCCATCAGCGAGACCGACGACGAGTCACTGCCCTACCAGTGGGCGCTGCTTCAGCACGCCCGCGGCGTGTCGCTCACCGCGCTGGGCGAGGGACGTCAGGCCGCCGGGGCGTTCGAGGCTGCTCTAGGGGTGTTCACGCGGCAGCGCTACCCGTTCCCGCACGCGCTCGCGAAGAACAACCTCGGTCTCGCCTACGCCCAGCTCGGCGACGTCACGTCGCTGCGCAGGGCGCTCGCCGCCTACAGCGACGCGGTGCGCCTCCTCGACCCCCGACTGCACCGCCCGCAGTGGGAGCAGACCTACCGCAACCTCGAGCTCGCCGAGTCGGCGCTCGAGGCCCAGGGCCTGAAGGCCACGCGGACCGAGCACTTCGTCGCCCTGCTCGCCGAGGTCGACGACCGCGAGCGGCTCGCGCTGCTCCGCCGGCGGCTGCTCGACCTGCTCGGGCAGCCCGACAAGCAGCGCGACGAGCAGCTGGCGGAGCTCGACCTGGCGGTGCTGAGGCTCGACGAGCAGGCGGGGAAGCAGGTCACCGCGACGTGGCTCGAGGTGCTCATGGAGCTGCCCGACGATCTGCTCATCGCCGGGTTGAAGGCCCGCATGAACGCGCTCGCGCACCTCGACGACGACGAGGAGCGCGAGCAGGCGGCGGAGACACTCGAACGGGTCATCTCCTCCGAGCTGCTCGCCCCCCAGCGCATCCGCGTTCGCGACATGCTCGAGACCATGGGGTACGAGCGGCCATGACGTGCGGCAGTTCCGACGGGGATCACCGACGAGGCGAGCGAGGGGGTTCATCCGTGGTGAGCGGCAACGGGAAGCCTGTGGGGGACGACGATCTCGAGGAGGCGCAGGCGGTCGCGCAGCGTTTCCTCACCCTCGTCGGGGAGGGCGACCACCGGGGCGTCTGGGACCTGTTCTCCGAGAACGCCCAGGCCTACGTCCTCAACCGCGCCGTGGACCGCGGCATGGACTTCGACCTGATGAGCGCGATCCGCCAGGGCGCCGCCTCCGACGAGCAGTTCGACGACTACCTCCAGGACCTGCTCGAAGGGCTGCGCCGGGACCTGCGCGGTGTGGACCTCGCCCGCTTGAAATTCCAGGCGACGCCGGAGCCGGAGACCGCCGGGATGGTGCGGGTCGTCTACCTCCTCGAGATGGACGTCGCCATCGGCGATCAACGTCCCTCCATCCCGGCCGGGTCGGTGCTCGTCGCGCCGCAGGAAGGCGAATGGAAGGTGGAGCGGCTGATTCCCCGGCCGGGCTAGCCGTGCAACCGGCAGACGGCGACGACCTCTCCCCCGACCGGGTTGCCGCGGCGCTCGGCCCGGACGCGTCGCTGGGGCGACCCGTGCAGCACTACGGCGTCGCGGTGTCGGCCGAGTCGCTCGCGCTCGGGTGGGCCCGCCAGCACGACGCTCCCGAGGGCGCCCTCGTCGTGGCGGACGTCGAGCTCTCCGCACGCGGCCGGCGCGGCCAGACCTGGGTCTCCAGGGCCGGTCGCTCGCTGGCGTTCTCGGTGGTGCTGCGTCCGGGGCTGCCGCCCGCGGGAGAGGGCCTGCTGTGGCTGCTCGCGTCGCTGGCCGCCGCCGAGGGGCTCGAGGCCGTGACCGACCTCGACGTGCGGCTCAAGTGGCCGAACGACCTGCTCGTCGGCGGGCGGGGCATCGGGGGGATCCGGATCGACGCCCACCTCGGCCCGGGCTCCATCGAGTCCGCGGTCGTCACCGTGCGCGTCAACGTGGGCCTGCACGAGGACGACTTCCCCGCCGAGCTTCGCGGTGGGGTCACGAGCCTTGCGATGGAGGGCGCGCAGCGGGCCCGGTCGGACGTGCTGGCCGCCGTCCTCGACCGGCTGGCGGCCCGCTACGAGGCTGGTGTGGCGAGCCTGCTCGACGACTACCGGGCGCGCTGCGAGACGATCGGCACCCGCGTGCGGGCGCTGCTCATGCCGACCGGCGAGGCCGTGGGCCTCGCGGCCGACGTCGACGACCACGGGGCGCTCGTGCTCGAGACACCCGGTGGGCGCGGCGGCATCGGCGTCGACCGGGTGCAGCGCCTCGAGCGGGCCTGAACGTCACGGGCGCTCGAGGGCGGCGCGCGACCGCTCACTCCTCGTCGGGCAGGGCCGCCGCGCGCGCCGCCTCCTCCGGCACCGGGATCGCCGAGCCACCGGTGCCGAGCGGCTCGCGTCGCAGGCGCAGGGTGTCCCAGTGACCGAACTCGTTCTCCGGCTGCCAGCGCATCATCCAGCAGCGGTCGCCCCAGCGCTCGTGGAGCTCCTGCTGCGCGGGCTCGCAGAGGAACTTGGAGCACGCCTGCTCGTCGCGCAGGACGGCGAGCGCGTAGTGGTCGGACCAGCCCGAGAAGCCGGTGACGCTGCGCAGCACGCCGCCGTCAGCCGTGAGGCGCCGCCCGACCCGACGGATGTCCCACCAGGCCCACAGGGACTGCCCCAGGTCGTCCGCCTCGATCCGGACGACGATCGCACCGGCCCCGCTCACCGCTCTGCGGTGCCGGCGTGCGGCGGGCGACGTGTCGTAGGTGGGGGCGCCCTCAGGGCCGGCGGAGGCCTTCAGCACGGGCAGCGCGTCGAGCACGGCGTCGAGGGCCCGCTGCTCCTCAGGGGTGCGGGCACGCGCTTTCCTGCCCTGGCCCGTGGGCCCGAGGGTCGCGTCGCTCCAGCGCCCCACCTCCTCGGTCGTCGGCCTCCACCGCATGAGCCAGAAGCTCTCGAGCCACTTGCCGAACTCCCACATGATGTCCTCGTGCGCACCCGAGCGCATGAACTCGAACATCTTGTCCCGCGTCTCCCAGACGGTGATCGTCCAGAACTCGCGGGGGCCGGCGATGATGCTCGCGAAGCGGACGCAGCCGGGGGTGACCGCGAGCTGACGGCGGATCCGGCGGGAGGAGAGGAACATCTGGGGGAACCGCCACACGCCCCGGAGGCGGGACCGGGTGGTGACGGCGAACTTCACCGAGGAGGTCATCGCAGGTCCTCCTACGTCGTTCTCGCTTCGTCGGCCGCGTAGTCGATGAGCGTCTGCGTGAGCACGACGCCGTGCTTCTCGCGCGCATGCGCGGCCACCTGCGCGAGCAGGTCCTCCACGGTCGCGGCTCGGTGGACGGCCCCGCAGGCCACCCCCACGTCGGCGCAGGCGAGTTGGACGGCCATATCGCTCCCATATAGGTGTTGGTGTGTGCGTGGGGGACGCCTACGTCCCCGCGTCGACCTTCGCTGCGAAGTCCTCCAGGGCGTCGGCGACGGCGGTGAGGTTGCCGCTCACGTCGGCCAGCGCCGGTCCGGCAGGCCCCGTGCGGTGCGCGACCGCGCGCACGCCGAAGGTGACCTTGCCGAGCGTGTCGTTGACGTGGCTGAGGATGACCACGATCCAGATGAGGTAGAAGGCCAGCGCGGCGACGAGGAGGGCGACGAGGCCGAGCGTGACGATCGCCGCTGCGGACATCGGCCGATTCCTCTCGGTCAGGCGAGACGGCGGAGCGCGCTCACGTAGCGGGCCGCGTTGTCGGTGACGCGACGAGCCACGTCGCGGGTGTCGGCCAGGGCGGGCAGGGGGTCGAGGGTACCGGTCAGCCGGACGCCGTGCTCGAGGATCTCGTCGGCGTACTGGCGGATCTCCAACGCCTGGGCGATGACCCGGTTGGCGAGGAGGACGACGAGCGGGATGACCGCGAGCAGCCCGACGGCGTTCGCGACCCACCACAGCGTCACGCGCGACCTCCTCGTCGTCGTGCCGGTCCGCACCTCGCCTGGCTGCCCAAAGCCGGGATACCTGCCCCCGGCGGACGACCCGACTATATCATTGCGGAGTAGTCACCCACCGCGCGCTCGGGAGGTCCGGGGCAGTGCGGATGCCGCCGCTGGACGAGGAGGACGCAAATGAAGCTCGGAATCGTCGGGAAGGGCGGGGTAGGCAAGACGACCGTGTCCGCCCTCATCTCGCAGGCCTACGCCGCGCGCGGCGCCCGCGTCGTTGCCATCGACACCGACTCCAACCCCAACCTCGGCATGTCGCTCGGCATGGACTGGGACGAGATGGAGGCCGTGCCGGTCATGCCCCGTGCCCTGATCGTCGGCAGCGAGGGAGACCTGACGGCCCAGGAGGTGATCGAGAAGTACGGTCGCCCCACACCGGCCGGCCCGGTCCTCCTCTCGGCCATCCGCGTCACCCAGGCGGGCTCCGGCTGCACCTGCTCCGGCCACGCGACGGTGCGCAACTTCCTCGGCGAGGTGCTCGCGGAGGAGGCCGACGTGACGCTCATCGACATGGAGGCCGGCCTCGAGCACCTGAGCCGCTCCGGCGGCACCCTCGCGTACGCCGACGTCCTGCTCGTCGTGATGGAGCCGAGCCGCAAGTCGGTCATCACCGCTGCGCGCACCCTCGCCCTCGCCGAGGAGCTCGGCATCCCCAGGGTGTACGGCCTCGGCAACAAGGCCCGCATGCCCGAGGACGCCGAGTTCTTCGCCGAGTTGGCTGCGGAGTACAACGTCCCCCTCGCGGGGGTCATCCCCCTCGATCCCGCCGTGGCCGACGCCGACCGGGCGGGGTCCGCGGTGACCGCCACACCCCCCGAGGCGGTGCGTGCGGCGCTCGACGCCGTCATCGACCTCATCGAGGGCTCCTCAGTGAGCGACCAGGCCCCCGTGCGCTGACCCCCACGGGGGGCGGGCGAAGTTTTTTTCGCCAACCCGGTTGACATTCAACCTGGATGCAGGGTCTACCTTGGGGGCATGACCCGCCTCACCGTCTCCAAGCTCGCTGAACGCGTCGGCAGCACGCCGTCCGCGCTGCGCTACTACGAGCGCATCGGCCTGCTGCCCGCCCCCCGGCGGAGCGCCGGGGGCTACCGGCTCTACGACGAGACCGCCGAGGAGCGCGTGCGGTTCATCAAACGGGCCCAGCGCTTCGGCCTGCGCCTCGACGAGATCAGTGACCTCCTGTCCATCCGCGAGCGCGGGCAGTGTCCGTGCGGGCACACCCGCGACCTCCTCGCGGGGCGCCTCGCGGAGATCGACGAGGAGATGGCCGGCCTCGCCCGGCTGCGCCAGGACATCGAGCGCATGGTCGAGGACCTGCCGTCCAGCGAGGACCGCGCCGACTGGGCCTGCGGCGGCGAGCTCGTCACGCTGACCCGCCGCCCCCCCGATCACCACGCCAACACCAACCTTGAAGCCTGATGAGAGACGAGAAAGGACACCGACCATGAGCACCACCGACACCGGCTGCCAGTGTGGCTGCAGCACGATGACCGTCGTCACGGAGGCGGCCGAGCCCTGCGGCTGCGGCTGCGAGTGCTGCGCCGCCGTCCCACAGAGCGCCCAGGAGGAGATCACCCAGCTGCGTCAGCTTCGCGAGAACGTCGAGCAGCGCCTGCAGACGCTCCAGGCGAGCGGCGAAGGCGCCGCCGCGGCATGCGGCTGCGGCTGCGGCAGCGCGAGCAGCTCCGGCCCGGCCGAACCGTGCGCCTGCGGCTGCGACTGCTGCCAGGTCGCTTCCTGACCCGGCCGGCTCGGCCGGCAGCCGTCGGAGGACCGACCTCCCCGCCCTGCTGCCTCAGCTAGGACGCGGGGAGGAGGTCCTCGGCGAGCGCCGCGAGCGCCGCCACGGCCGGCGCGTCGGGGTCGAGGTCAAGGGGCGCGATCCCCTTGCGGTCGGCCTCGACGATCACCGGGTCGTCGGGCACACCCACGACCTCCACCCCGGGCGGAAAGGCCGCACGGATCCGCTCGAGGTCGTCCTCGCCCCGGATGCGGTTGGCGAGGACCACCGTGCGCATCGCCGCGCGCTCCCCCGCGAGCTCGGCGGCACGGGCGCCGACCTCGAGCGACTTCGACATCGCCTCGACGACGATGACGACCACGTCGACGGCGTTCTCCGCCAGGCGCGTGAGCGTGCCGATCCCCGCCTCGCAGTCCGCGATGACCACCGATGCGCCGAACTCCCCGGACCCGAGCAACTGCTCGGGTGAGAGCCCGCATCAGGGACAGCCCGGCTCCGGGTTCTCGATACGCGAGACGACGGCGAGCCGCACGTTGTCCGGCGCGTCGGAGCCGAAGCGGTCCATGAGCTCGGCCCAGCCAGGGGCGTGCTCCTCCTCGCCTTCGGCGAGCGCCTGACGCATCGCGTCGAGCCGCTCGGTCTCCGTGTCACCGATGCCCAGCGAGATGCCGAGGTTCGGGTTGCTGTCGCAGTCGAGCGCGACCACCCCGCGGCCCTGGCGGCCGATGGTGCGCGCCAGCACGGCCGACGTCGTCGTCTTGCCAGAGCCGCCCTTGCCGACGACCGCGATCTTCATGCGCCTGCCTCCTCAGCACGGAGCCGTTCCACCAGCAAGTCTATCGCCTTGACCGCCGGTGAGTCCGGGGCCTCCTCGATCGGGGGACGGCCTTTCCGGTCCGCTTCGGCGAGCTCCTCGTCGAGCGGCACGGCACCGACGACCTCAAGGCCCGTGCGGTCCTGCACCCGCTCGACGTCACCGTCCTCGCAGACCTTGTTCACGACCGCCACGACCCGCGGCGCGTCCTCGGCCAGCGCGAGGCGCGCCAGGCGCTTCGCGCTGAGGATCGACTTCGCCATCGGCTCCACCACCACGAGGATGGTGCGGGCGTAGCGACCCCAGCCGAGAAACGGCTGGCGGGTGCCCCCGGGGAGGTCGCCGACGATGTTCCACTTGTCGTCGGGCAGCTGGGCGGTGATCTGGCGGAACGCGAACTGCGAGCGAATGAGCCCGCGCCCGGAGTCGCGGATCTTGCCGAACTGCAGGACGCGCACACCGTCGGGCCCGCGCACGGCGTAGCGCTCGACGGCGTCGGCGGCCGTGAGCTCCCCGGCCAGCACGTACCGGGGGCCGGCCTCCGCCGGGTTCTCGACCACCGCCTCGTCGGGGATCCCGGCGTCGGTGGTCTCGACGCCGAGCGAGTAGGCCAGGCCGGGAAGCGGGTCGGAGTCGACGACGAGCACCGGCTCCCCACGTCGGGCGAGGAGGCGGGCGAACGTCCCCGCGATCGCGGACTTGCCGGCTCCGCCCTTGCCTACGAATGCAACGCGCATCCGGCTACCGTATCCGGTCGGTGAGCAGGGCGGTAACAGCCCGGGCGCGCGCTGCTCCTATCATGGCGGGCAGATGGCCACACGTGTGCGCACCCGCGTCCGGGTCGACGGCATCGTCCAGGGCGTGGGCTTCCGTCCCTTCGTGCACTCGCTCGCGACGCGGTGGCACCTGGCGGGGCTGGTCGGCAACGACACGCGTGGGGTGTTCATCGAGGTCGAGGGCGCGCCGGAGCACGTTGCGGACTTCGTCTCCGCGCTCGACCGGGAGGCGCCGCCGCTGGCCGTCGTCGAACGCGTGGAGACGGAGCCGGTGCCCCTGCGGGGGGAGCGCGGCTTCGTCATCGTCGACAGCGCCACGGGCGGGCGCCGCGACACGCTCGTGTCGCCCGACACCGCGACGTGCGCCGACTGCCTCGCCGAGATGGCCGATCCCGCCGATCGCCGTCACCGCTACCCGTTCACGAACTGCACGAACTGCGGGCCCCGCTTCACGATCGTGCGGGACGTGCCCTACGACCGGCCGAACACCACCATGTCGGCCTTCCCGATGTGCGCCGACTGCGCCGCGGAGTACGACGACCCCGCCGACCGCCGCTTCCACGCCCAGCCGGTGTGCTGCCCGGCCTGCGGTCCGGCGCTGTCCCTGCTCGACGCCGGCTACGAGCCGGTCGAGGGCGACCCGATCACCGCGACCGCGTCGCTGCTGCGGGCCGGGCGCGTCGTCGCCGTGAAGGGCCTCGGTGGCTACCACCTCGCCGCGGTCGCCGCCGACGAGGACGCGGTCGCCGCTCTGCGTGACCGCAAGCACCGCGAGGACAAGCCGTTCGCGGTGATGGTCACCGACGTCGCGGCTGCCCGTGCCCTGTGCACGGTGACCCCCGCAGAGGAGGCGCTGCTCACGAGCACCCGTCGTCCCGCCGTCCTCCTGCGGCGCCGCCCGGACGCGCCCGTCGCCGCGGCGGTCGCGCCCGGCAACCGCCACCTCGGCCTCATGCTGCCCTACACGCCACTGCACCACCTGCTCGCCGCAGAGGTCCGCGAGCCGTTCGTCCTGACGAGCGGCAACGTCTCCGACGAGCCGATCGCCTACCGCGACGGGGACGCCCGGGAGCGCCTGTCTCCCATCGCCGACGGGTTCCTCGTGCACGACCGACCCATCCACATCCGCACGGACGACTCGGTCACGCGGGTGTTCCGCGAGCGCGAGCTCGTCATCAGGCGCTCGCGCGGGTACGTGCCCCGGCCCATCACGCTTGCCGCGCCCGCCCGCCGCCCGGTCCTGGCCTGCGGCGCCGAGCTGAAGAACACTTTCTGCCTCGCCCGCGGACGGCACGCGTTCGTGTCCCACCACATCGGCGACCTCGAGAACTACGAGACGCTGCGGTCGTTCGTGGACGGCATCGCGCACTTCAGCCGCCTGTTCGACATCGTCCCGGAGCTCGTCGCCCACGACCTCCACCCCGAGTACCTGTCCACCAAGTACGCCCTCGACCTGCCCGACGCGGAGCTGCTCGGTGTCCAGCACCATCACGCCCACATCGCGTCGTGCCTCGCGGACAACGGGCACCCGGGACCGGTGATCGGGGTGGCCTTCGACGGGCTCGGCTACGGCACCGACGCCACGCTGTGGGGGGGCGAGGTGCTCGTCTGCGATCTCCACGGCTTCGACCGGGCGGCGCACCTCGCGACCCTGCCGATGCCCGGAGGGGCGAAGGCCATCAGGGAGCCCTGGAGGATGGCGGCGTCCTACCTCGACGCCGCCGGCCTCGCGGCCGAGCACCACGACGTCGCCCAGCGCAACGCCGAGTGGTGGGATCGCGTGCTCGCCGTCGCGCGGTCCGGTGTCTCGGCCCCGCTCACCTCGAGCGCGGGGCGCCTGTTCGACGCGGTGGCGGCGCTGCTCGGGGTCCGCGACCGGGTCCACTACGAGGGGCAGGCGGCGGTCGAGCTCGAGCAGCGCGCAGACCCGGCCGAGCGAGGGGCCTATCCCGTCACCCTCGACGCCGGCGCCCCGCTGCGGGTGCGGACCACCGACCTCGTGCGGGCCGTCGTCGCCGACCAACGGGCCGGCACCGATGTCGCGGTCGTCGCGGCCCGCTTCCACAACAGCCTCGCGGCAACCGTCGCCGAGGTGTGCGCGAGGGTGCGCGAGCAGACGGGCATCGGCACGGTGGCGCTGTCGGGAGGCGTCTGGCAGAACCTGCGCCTGCTCGGCAGCACGGTGGACGGGCTCGAGGCGCGTGGGCTCGCCGTGCTGCTCCACCGCCAAGTGCCCCCGAACGACGGTGGGATCAGCCTTGGCCAGGCTGCGGTCGCCGCAGCCGCCGACCGCAGGGATTGACGCGCGCGTCAATTTGTGCGTGCATGCCGGTCTCGAGAGTTCCACCGACGTCCCGCGGCCCAAAGAAGACCATGCGACAAGCCGAGGACACCCGGGCGCAGACGCAGCGGCGTCTTGCCACCCCGGGTGACTCCGACAGTGCCCAACCGAAGAACTTCCTCCAGGCGTGCCTCCTGCTGCTTCTGCGAGAGGCCCCTTCCCACGGGTACGCGCTCATCGAGCGTCTCGAGGAGATGGGCAGCCGGCGGGACCGCGGCGTCGTCTACCGCACCCTGCGGTTCCTCGAACGTGAAGGCCTGGTGCAATCCGCCTGGGAGGACTCCCACTCCGGACCGGCCAAGCGCAGCTATGCCCTGACGCCGTACGGTGAGGAGATGCTGTCCGCATGGGCGGAGTCGCTCCGCAGCAGCGCGCGCATGCTCGGTGAGTACCTCGAGCGTTACCACAAGGCCACGAAGGGGACCTCCGAGCAGGCGCGTTAGCCCGAGGGCCGGGGTGCCAGGCGGTGCACGAGCGCACGGGACGTCAGTCCCTCGGCACCGCCACGGACCTCGGCGGTCAGCCGTTCGGCGGGGACGCCTCGATGGTCACCGCGACGTCGTCGCGGACCTTGAGCGCCCCCATGAGGCCGCTGTACGGCTTGATCCCCCACCGCGACTGCACGATGCTCGTCGTCGCGATCAGGCGTCCCTGGTCGAGCGTGACGTCGAGGGTCACGGGGCGGGTGTTGCCGACCAGGGTGAGGTCACCGTCGACGCGCGCGGTGTCGCCCTTCACCTCGACGTTCGTCGAGCGGAACGTCATCTCCGGGTGCTTGGCGGTGTCGAGCACCTTCTTGTCGATGTTCTTCTTGATGTCGGCGCGGTCACCGTCGGAGAGGGGCTTCACCCCGCCGGTGCCCTGCACCACGTTGATCGACCGGGTGTCGATCGACGCGGTGACGACCGACTGGGTGGGGTCATCGGGCACCTCCACGGTCGCCTGCCACTGCCCGGCCTCGAGCAGGAGGTCGTGGCCGACCTTCTTCGCCATCCCCTCGCGGAACGTCTCGAACTGCAGCTTGGCGTTGTGTGGCCCGAACTCGTAGGTTCCCGGACTGATCATGGGTCATCGTCCTCTCTCGCGCGTGTGGGCGCTTCGACGTACCGGCAGGGGCAACGCGCCTCGGCGCTCCACTCGACGAGAAGGCAGAGCCGCGAGGCGGGATCACTCTAGACGGTGGCCGCCGTGACGCTGGACGGCCCGCCGTCACGCCGGACGGGACACGACATGCAGCGTGGTCCACCCCGTCCGCGCGGCAGCTCGTGGCTCGCGATCTCGTGGACGGTGACCCCCGCCTCCCGCAGGCGCCGGTTGGTGTCCACGTTGCGCTCGTAGGCGACGACGACGCCGGGGCGCAGCGCGAGGGTGTTGTTGCCGTCGTCCCACTGCTCGCGGTCGGCGGTGACCTCGTCCTCGCCGGTCGTCACGACGCGGATCCGGTCGACGCCGAGGCCGTCGGCGAGCGCGCGCGCCAGATCCGGCTCCTCGGTCACGCGCATGCGCGGCGCCCCCGGAGCGATGCGGTAGGCCGCCAGTGCGGTCCGCGCAGGCGGCCACAGGACCACGGCGTCGGTGTCGACCACGGTGAGGACGGTGTCGAGGTGCATCGTCCCGCGGGCCTTCGGCAGGTCGACGGCGAGCACCCAGCGCGCCGCCCCGGCCGCGAACAGGCGCGCTGCGAGGTTCTCCGCCGCCACGGGGCTCGACCGCTCCGACAGGCCGATCGCGACGCACTCCGGGGACAGCACGAGGATGTCGCCGCCTTCGATGGTCGCGGTGAGCAGGTCGCCCTCGTCCTCGCCGTACCACGTGCGCGTCGGCGCGCCGGCGAAGCGCTGATGGTGGCGGTAGACGGTGCGCCACAGCCGCCGCTCGGGTTGGCGAGCGGTCTTGTGGAGGGGCCCGAGCACGAGGCCGTCGCCGATCCAGGCGGACGGGTCACGCGTGAACACCGTGTTGGGCAGCGGCGGGACGAGGAACGCGGCGGTGCCGAGCACCCCTCCGACGAAGCCCTCGCGCGCGCCGGGCACCTCGGCCACCGTGACACCGCCCACGAGGGCGGTGGCGACGTCCTCGGGCGGGAGGTCCGCCAGGTGGTGGCGCACCCGCTCGACGAGCTCCACGCCGCACGTGTCAGCGGTCACGACCTGACGGACGAGGTCGGCGCGCACACCGTCGTCCGCGAGCGTCTCGGCCAGCAGCTCTGCGAACAGGTGCACCTGTACGCCCTCGGCACGGAGCAGCGCGGCGAACCGGTCGTGCTCCGCCTGCGCCACGCTGACCCACACGAGCTCGTCGAAGAGCAGCGCGTCCTTGTTCGCCGGGGTGAGGCGACGAAGCTCGAGCCCGGGGCGGTGCAGGATCACCTCCCGGAGCCGACCGGTCTCGGATGCGACGGAGACGCCGGGCGCGGTCACGACCGTGCAGCCTATACTCGCCCGGCGAGAGGGAAGGAGCGGGCCGGCGTGACGGGATTCCTCGTCATCGGCGCCGTCGGGTTGGCGGTGGTCCTCGCGTCGCTCATCCTCGGAGACATCTTCGAGGGGCTGTTCGACGCGTTCGACGTCGACTTCGGCAGTGGCCTGTTCTCCGCGCCGGTGATCGGCTCGTTCCTCGCCGCGTTCGGCTTCGGGGCCGCCCTCATCATGACGGGCACCGGCATCGGGGCGGCGGGTGGGGCACTCGGCGGCCTCGCGAGCGGCGTCGTGATCGGGGCGCTCGCGCTCATGATGACCCGCGCCCTCATCGACATGCCGACGGATCCGCCGGTGCGCACGGCGGACGTCGTGGGGGCCACCGCCGTCGTCGTCACCCGGATCCCCGATGACGGCTTCGGCGAGATCACCCTCATCCACTCGGGCCAGGTGAAGAAGCTGTCGGCTCGCGCCGCGGAGCCGGTTCCCGCGGGCCGCACCGTCGTCGTCACCCAGGTGACGTCGTCGTCCTCGGTCATCGTCCGGCCCGTCGAACCCTAGCCGGAGTCCTCCGGCCCTGACGCAAGCGACACAGGGAGCCCGCAATGCTCGACTTCGTCTTCGAGAGCCCGCTCATCCTCGGCATCCTCGGTGCCGTCGTCCTGCTCATCCTCGTCGGCTACCTCATCGTCCAGCGCGTCCAGGTGGGCGGTCCCAACGAGGCGTTCATCATCACCGGGCGCAAGGGCAGGCCGGTCCGCAACCCCGAGACGGGTGAGGTCTCCACCGACATGTCGGGCCAGCGCGTCATCATGGGCGCAAGCGTCTTCGTCCTGCCGTTCGTGCAGCGGCTCCACATCATGGACCTGCGGAGCCGACGCATCTCCGTGCGGATCACCGGGGCAGTCAGCGAGCAGGGCATCAAGTGCGACCTCGAAGGCGTGGCCATCGTCAAGGTCGGCGGCAACGAGGACGCGATCCGCGCCGCCGCGCAGCGCTTCCTCACCCAGCAGGAGGGCATCGAGGAGTTCACCCAGGAGGTCCTGGCCGGCTCCCTGCGCGCCATCGTCGGCCGGTTGACCGTCGAGGCGATCATCAAGGACCGGGCCGCGTTCGCCTCCGCCGTGGCCGAGGAGGCGGAGACGTCGCTCACCAACCAGGGGCTCACCCTCGACACGTTCCAGCTGCAGGACATCCAGGCCGAGGGCAACTACCTCGCCGACCTCGGGCGGCCCGAGGCCGCGCGCGTGCAGCAGGACGCCCAGATCGCCGAGGCCCGTGCCCGTCAGGCGAGCGAGCAGGAACGGCTCCGGGCCGAGGAGCAGATCGCCAACGCCGAGCGACAGCTCGAGCTGCGCCGCGCGGAGATCCGCGCGGAGATCGACGAGGCGAACGCCCGAGCAGCGGCGGCCGGTCCGCTGCAGGAGGCCGCTCGTGACCAGGAGGTCATCGCCGAGCAGGAGCGGGTGGCCGAGCGCCAGGCCCTCCTGCGCGACCGCCAGCTCGACGCGGAGGTCCGCAAGCCCGCCGACGCCGAGCGCTACCGCGTCGAGCAGGAGGCCGAGGGGCGCAAGAACGCCGCGGTCTTCGACGCCGACGCCGAGCGCCAGCGCGTCATCGCCGAGGCGCAGGCGCGGGCGGAGGAGGCACGCCTGTCCGGAGAGGCGGAGAAGGCGCGCCGCACGGCGCTCGCCGACGCCGAGCAGATCGAAGGCGAGCGCCGCGGCGCAGCCCAGCGTGCGGAGCGCGAGGCGATCGCCGCGGCCGTGCAGCGCGAGGGCGAGGCGGAGGCCGCGGCGATCCTCGCAAAGGGCCAGGCCGAGGCGGAGGCGCGCGGGCGCAATGCCGAGGCCTTCGCGCACTACAACGACGCCGCGGTCCTCGACATCCTCGCCGGCATCCTGCCCGACACCGTGCGGGCGGCCGCCGAGCCCATCGCCGCGGTCGAGAAGATGACGGTGATATCCACCGAGGGGGCCTCCCACCTGACCCGCAACGTCGCCTCGAACCTCGAGCAGGGGCTTCAGGTCGGCTCGGACCTGCTCGGCCTCGACCTGCGCGCCCTGCTGTCCCGGCTGGGTCGTCAGGGGGGCGCAGGCGAGGCACTGGCCGCCGCCCGGTCGTCGCCGGGTGACGGGTCGCCGGTCGGCGACGGGGGCGCCGCCTCCTCCTAGCGCACCGGACCGCTCCGGCGGTCGTCGCCCCTCAGGGAGCCACGACCTCGTCGAGGAAGCCCCGCACCGCGCCGAGCACCTCCGGCCCGTCGAGCAGCGCCCGGTCGTTGTGGTCGGCGCCGGTCACGAGCATGCAGCGCTTCGGACCCGGGGCCGCCTCGTAGACCCGCCGGCTCTGCGAGGCCGGCACGATGGCGCCGTCCTCGCGAGCATCCTCGCCATCCGTCGTCCCATCGTCCGTATCCTGGCCACGGTGAGCACCTACCCCGCAGCGCCCGCGGTGTCCGGGCGGATCCGGGGCATCGACGCGGCCCGCGCCCTGGCCATCATCGGCATGGTGATGGTGCACTTCGGCCCGACCCAACCCGTCGGCGGTGACCCGCTCTACCGGCTCTACGTCCTGTCGCACGGCCGGGCGTCGATCCTCTTCGTCGTCCTCGCGGGCGTCGGCGTCACGCTGCTCGCGGGCGACGGCGCCCCCCGACGCCGCCGCACGGCGACGGCCAAGCTCCTCTACCGGGCCGCGCTTCTCCTCCCCCTCGGCCTCGCGCTCCAGGAGCTCGACACGAACGTGCTCGTGATCCTGCAGTACTACGCCCTTTACTTCGTCGTCGCGGCTGCGGCCGTGCGTATGGGCGACCGGGTCCTGCTTGCCCTGGCGGTCCTGGTCGTCGTCGGGGGACCGGTGGCCTATCTCGCGCTGGGCATGTCCCGGCCCGGCTGGTTCGCCGTGGGAGGCCCGGCGGCGTGGACCGACGGGCCGGCGCAGATCACCCGCGACCTGCTCCTCACGGGCTCCTATCCCCTGCTCACCTGGTCGGGGCCGGTGCTGTTCGGCGTCTGGCTGGGCCGTCGCGACCTGCGCGCGGCGGCCGTCCGCTGGCGGCTGCTCGCCGGCGGGGTCGTCGGCGCCGTGGTCATCTACGGCACGTCCACGCTGCTCGTGGCGGCGACGGGCGGACCGGCGCGCGGCGCGTCCTGGGGGCGGCTGATGGTCGCCGAGGCGCACAGCCAGATGCCGCCCTGGCTAGCGGGCGCCACGGCGGTGGCGACCGCGGTCCTCGCCGTCTGCCTCCTCGTCGTCGACCGCCTGCCGCGGCTGACGTGGCCGCTCGTCGCGCTGGGTCAGCTCGCACTCACCGTCTACGTGGGCCACCTGCTCGTGCTCGCCGCCGCGCCGGAGCTCCTCCAGCGCGACACGGCGGCCCAGGCGGTGCGGACGGTTCTCGGCTTCACCGCCGTGACCGCAGCCCTCTGCGTGGCCTGGCGGGCGGTCGCCTCCCGGGGCCCCCTGGAGGCGGTGCTGCGCCTGCCGTGGGCGTGGCGCCGCGCCGCCGCGGGGTGACGCCCGCGGTCAGGCGGCAGGAGCGGGCCGATCGTCGTCGCGATGGTCATGACTGCCCTACTGGCGGACCTCAGACGAACGCGCGGTCCTCCTCGGCGACGAGACGCTGCCCGAAGAGCTTCTCCGACAACCCCGTCTCGTCGAGGTACTTGCACACGCCCCCCATGAAGAACGGCCAGCCGGCCCCGAGGAGCAGACCCGTGTCGATGTCACGGGCGTCGGCGACCACGCCCTCGTCGAGCATGATATTCGCCTCGTCGGCGACCGCCTCGATCGCCTGGCTGCGGATCTGCTCGGCGGTGAGCCGCTCGGCGCCGGGCTCGGTCGTGACCGCCGCGGTCACCGCCTCGTGCGGCACGCGCCCCTTGCTCCAGTCGTAGATCCCGTCGACGTCAAGGGCGGCGAGACGTCGGAAGTTCTCGTTGATCGGGAAACGGTCGGGGTAGGCCGCGTGGAGCGTCTCCGCGGTGTGGAAGGCGACCTTCACGCCGACGAACCCCAGCAGCTCGAAGGGGCCCATCGGCAGGCCGAGCGCCTTGACGGCGTCGTCGATCTCCGCGAAGTCGTTTCCGCGCCGCAGGGCGTCGATGCACGCGCCGTTGAAGCGGGTGAGGAGGCGGTTCACGATGAACGCCGGCGTGTCGGCGCAGAGCACCCCCGACTTGCGTAGCCCCTTCGACACCTCGAACGCGGTGGACAGCGTGCCGTCGTTCGTACGCTCCGTGCGCACGATCTCGAGGAACGGCAGCACCGCCACCGGGTTGAAGAAGTGGAACCCGACGAGGCGCTCCGGGTGCGCGAGACGCGAGCCCATCTCGGTGACCGAGAGGGAAGAGGTGTTCGTGGCGAGGACGGCACCCTCGTCGACGACCCGCTCGACGTCGGCGAACACCCGCTGCTTCAGGTCCATGCGCTCGAGGACCGCCTCGAGGACGAAGTCGCTGCCGCCGAGCGGCTCGTCGTCCAGCGTGTAGGTCACGATCTCTTTCAGGAACCGCGCCTTGCCCTGGCCGAGCCGTCCCCGCTCGACCCGCTTGTCGAGCTCGCCCTCGATGTGGAGCCTTGCGCGGTCGAGAACCCCCTGGTCGATGTCCTTCATGACGAGGGGAACCTCGAGGCGCTGCAGGAACAGGCTGCCGAGCTGCGCGCCCATCAAGCCCGACCCGACGATGCCGACCTTGCGGACCCTGCGCGGGGCCACGTCGGGACGCCACGGCTGGCGCTTCACCCGCTGCTGGGTGAGCTCGAAGCTGTAGACGGCCGCCTGTGCCTGGCGTGCGGGCAGGAGCTCGGCGAGTGCGTCGATCTCCTTGCGGCGGCCCTCGTCGAGGTCGCCTCCCCGCGCGGCGAACGCGATGAGGTCGATGGCGACGTACGGGGCGCGGGTCGCGCCGCGCACCCGGTTGTCGGCGGCCTCGCGTGCGGCGGCGAGGGCCTCGTCGAGGTCGCCGGCCGGCGGCTCCGCGCGGGTGATGGTCTCCTCGCCGGTCACGAGGCGCTCGAGCAGCGCCACGGAGCGGTCGAGGAAGTCCACCGCGTCGAACAGCCGGTCGGCGAGGCCGAGGGCGAAGGCCTCCTTCGGCCGCAGCAGCTTGTTGTTGCTCAGGGCGTTGTGGACGATCACCGTGAGTGCGTTCTCGGCGCCGATGATGCGGGGAGCAAGCTGCGTTCCCCCCCATGCCGGGAAGATCGACAGGAAGACCTCGGGAAAGGCGATCGCCCCCGCCCCCGTTGAGAGCGTCCGGTAGTCGCAGTGCAGGGCAATCTCCAGCCCGCCCCCCAGGCAGGCGCCGTTGATCGCCGCGAGCGTGGGGAACGGCAGGTTCTGCAGGCGCTGGAACGCGGCATGCCCCGCCTCGGCGGCCCCGCGGGCGAACGTCTCGTCGGCGCCGTGGAAGCTCTTCAGGTCGGCGCCGGCGGCGAAGACGAACGGCTTGCCGGTGAGCAGCAGGCCCTTGACGTCACCTTCTCCTTCGAGGGTGTCGAGCGCCCGCGACAGGCTCTCGAGGGCGAGGGGGCCGAAGGTGGTCGGCTTCCGGTGATCCTGGCCGTTGTCCATGGTGAGCAGGGCGAGGCGTCCCGCGCGGCGGGAGTCGTAGTGGGTGAGCTTGAACTGCGTGACGGGGCTGTCGGCCATCGGACTTCAGACCCTTTCCCACAGGACGCTCGCGCCCATGCCGAGCCCCACGCACAGCGTCGTGATCCCGTAGCGGGCGTCGTCGTGCGTCGAGAAGTAGTGCGCGAGCTGCTGGGCGAGGCGCGCACCCGACATCGCGAGGGGATGCCCGAGGGCGATGGCCCCGCCGTAGGGGTTGACCTTCGTCGTGTCGTGGGCGAGGCCGTAGTGGTCGAGGAACGCCACGCACTGCACCGCGAACGCCTCGTTCATCTCGACGTCGTCGATGTCGTCCATCGTGAGGCCGTTGCGGCCGAGCAGCTTGTCGGTGGCGGGGATCGGTCCCCAGCCCATCGTCTCGGGCTCGACGCCGACGAACTGGTAGTCGACGAGACGCATCTTGGCGACCAGGCCCATGTCCTCGACCGCGCCGGGACTGGCGAGCAAGGTGCAGCCGGCGCCGTCGTTGAGGCCGGCCGCGTTGCCGGGGGTGACGCGCCCTCCCTCACGGAACGCCGGCTGGAGGCGGTTGAGGTCGTCGATCGTGACGCCGGGGCGGGGATGCTCGTCGCGGGCGACCACCCGCCAGCCACCGTCGCTCCACACCGTCATCGGCACGACGTGGTCGTCGAACGCGCCGTCCGCCCACGCCTTGGCGACGCGCTCCTGTGACTGCAGGGCGTAGGCGTCGGCCTGCTGGCGGGTGATGTCGGGTGCGTGGTCGTGGAGGTTCTCGGCGGTGGTGCCCATGACGAGCGCCGAGGGCTCGACGATCTTCTCGGACAGGAAGCGCGGGTTGGGGTCGATGTCGCTGCCCATCGGGTGGCGGCCCATGTGCTCGACCCCGCCGGCGATGACGACGTCCTGCGCGCCGACGCGGATGGCGTTCGCGGCGTTGGTGATCGCGGTCAGCGCGCCGGCGCACATCCGGTCGAGGGCGTAGCCCGGGACGGACTTCGGCAGGCCGGCGAGCACGGCCGTGGAGCGCCCGAGGGTCAGGCCCTGGTCCCCCACCTGCGCGGTTGCCGCCCACACGTTGTCGTCGATGCGCGCCGGCTCGAGGCTGGGGTTGCGCTCGAGCAGCTTGCGGATGGTGCGCACCGCCATGTCGTCGGCGCGGGTGTGGGCGTAGTAGCCGTCCGGCTTGGCCCGCCCGATGGGCAGGCGCACCCCGTCGACATAGAGTGCGTCGCGTACCTCGGGCATCGGGTCTGCTCCTCTTGTCGGCGTCGCCGCTCATGTTACCGCGCGGTAACTTCGTGCGCTCCCGACTCGGAAGTCCCCCAGCGGGGGCGGACCGCGGCGTCGACCGCCGCCGGGACCTCCCCGAGCACCTCCCGGGCGGCGGCGAGCATGCCGTCGGTGACGAGCGCTGCGGCCTCCTCGGCATCGCCCGCCGGCACGTCGGCGACGAGCTCGTCGTGGACGACGAGCACCAGCCCGTCGGCGGCGACGGGACCCCGGCTCCCGAAGCGGTCGCGGAGACGGCGGGCGACCTCCGCGAGTGCGAGCTTCGTCATGTCCGCCCCCGCACCCTGGATCGGGGCGTTGCGCGCGAGTGAGGCGGGGGGCGGCCCGCCGTCGCCGGTGAGCGCGCGGACCCGGCCCAGGGGCGTGCGCGCCCGCCCCGTGCGCTTGGCGGTGGCCTCCGCCTCCGCGAGCCAGGCGGCGACCTTCGGGAAGGCGGAGAAGTAACGCGCCATGGTCCGCTCCGCGGTCGCGACGTCCATGCCCGTCGCACGCGCGAAGCCCGGCGCGCCCATCCCGTACATGAGTCCGAAGTTCAGCTGCTTCGCGGCGGCGCGCTGCTCGGCGTCGACCGACTCCTCCGCGACGTCGAACACCATGGCCGCGGTCGTGGCATGGAGGTCGCCGCCGCGGCGGAACACCTCCGTCAGTGCCGCGTCGCCGGACACCGCGGCGAGGATCCTCAGCTCCTGCTGGGAGTAGTCGGCGATTACGAGCGCCCGCCCCGGCTGGCCCCCGAAGCAGGCCCGGTAGTCGGCATCCCGGGGCACCTGGGTGAGGTTGGGCTCGTTGCAGGCGATCCGCCCCGCCCCGACGATCTGCCGCCAGTCCGCGTGCACCCGTCCGGTCACCCGATGGACGACCCGCTCCGCCCAGTCCCCGCCCCAGCTCGTCGTGACCTTGCGGACCTGACGGTAGTGGAGGAACGCCGCCACGGCCGGGTGGTCGGTGTGGTCGCGCAGGAGGGCCTCCCGGGTGCCGTCCACGTGCACGCCGGTGCGGGCGAGCGCCTCACGTACCTGTTCGGGCGAGTCGAGGTTCACCGGCTCGGGGCCGAACAGGTCGCGGGGGCTGTCGTCGGTGACGAGCGCGGCCTGCACCCGCTGCTCGACCTCCGGCAGCTGCGCCTCCAGGGCGCCGACGAGCGCCCGCCAGCGGGGCGCGTCGAAGGCGACACCGCGCAGGGCGAGGTCGGCGAGCACCGGCAGCGCGGCGAACTCCAGCCGGGCAACGCGGGTGAGTCCGTGGCCGACGAGCTCGCGCCACTGCTGGTCGAACACCCCCCACGTGGCGGCGGCGTCGTCGGCGGCGTAGCGCAGCTGCTCGCCGGTCAGGGGCGCCGGCGACCCGAAGGTCTCGCGCACCGACTTGTCGAGCCGCATCCCGAGACGGAACTCGGCGAGGCCCGCGAGGCCGACGCCCGCGTCGGTCTTCTCGCCGCCGTCGAGCAGCTGCTGGGCGAGCATCGTGTCGGCGACGCGGCGGACCTCGACGCCGGCGACCGCCAGGAAGCGCAGGTCGAACGAGCCGTGGTGGAAGACCTTGAGCATGCCGGGGTCGCCGAGCAGCGTTTGCAGGGCCCGCGGGTCGACCCGCGTCGCGTCGAGGACGAGCACCGGTCGGTCGGGCCCGGCGCAGGCCTGCACGAGCAGCAGCCGGTCGGCATAGGGGTCCCAGCCGGCCGTCTCAGTGTCCACGGCGACGTACGCCGCGCCGTCGACCCCGGCCAACCACTGGGCTACCTGCGCCGCGGTCGTCGCGTGGACGTAGGCTTGCGGCTCGGCCATGGCGGCCAGTGTGCACCAGGCGGGAACCCCCGATGACCCGCCGGCGTCCCATGGGCTGTGGGAAGCTCGAAGCGAAGGAGGACGGGGATGCGGTTCATGTCGCTCGTGCTGGGCGGAGCTTTGCTCGTCGCCTGCGGGCAGGACCCCGCCACGGCCCCGCCCCCGGAGGAGCCGACGGAGGGCGAGCTCGTTGAGGGCACCCTCGGGGGGGATGCCGATCTCGAGGGAGGGTGCGCCTGGCTCGAGGCGGCGGACGGCCGCTACGACGTCATGTACCCCGACGGCTACACGATCGCCTTCGACCCCGTCCGCGTGGTCGGTCCGGACGGCGAGGTCGTCGCCGAGGAGGGCGAGGTGCTGCGCGTCCGCGGACACATCGACGCCGAGATGATGACGGTCTGCCAGGTCGGCACGGTCTTCCGGGCCGAGGAGGTCCTCAACGGCGAATAGGCGCCCTCACCACCTGTGGCGGAAACGCGGGTGAGGGCCAGGCCTGGCCTTGGGGGGTGGGCCGCCGGCCTGGCCCTCCGCGGCGGTCAGGTGCGGGGGCTCGGCGCCCGAGGGCCGGCGTGCGCGGGCGGGCCGGCGTGCGCGGGCGGGCCGGCGTGCGCGGGCGGACCGGCGTGCGCGGGCGGACCGGCGTGCGCGGGCGGGCCGGCGTGCGCGGGCGGACCGGCGTGCGCGGGCGGACCGGCGTGCGCGGGCGGGCCGGCGT